>NZ_JBICYB010000036.1:27025-59038 GCF_043200575.1 Streptomyces sp. NPDC048392 | reverse complement strand
CGAGGCCGAAGGGCAGACGCTGAGGAGTGAGTGTGAACCTCATTGAGTGGTGTGCATCGTGAAGGTGCAAATCATGGGGCTGGTGTGCGTGGGCTTCGGGGTACTCGGGCTGGTGGCGAGCGCATGACTCCCGTCTAGACGTCGGTCAGCGGGAGACTTCGCGGTTTGTGAGGACCAGTAGGGCCCTGACCAGGGTGGTCGCCCATTTCGGGTCGGTGCGGACCTTGGTGAGTACGCGCCAGTTCTTCAGGTGAGCGAAGCCGTGCTCGACCGGTGCCCGGACGGCGGCGAGGGCCTTGTTGGAGAGTTTCTGGCCGCGGGTGAGCTGCCGGTTGCGGGCGGCCTTGTAGCCGGTGATCACCGCCGGGTCGGCGTCCGGGCCGCTGTCATCGAGGCCGACGAAGCCCAGGTCGGCGATCGCGCCGAGGCCGGCCGCGCGAAGGCGGTCGGTGAGGTGGTCGTGGCGGCAGGCCGTGATCTCCGAGGTCCGGCCGGGCCTGGCCGCCGACACCCACAGCAGGCGGCCCTTATCGTCGGTGAGCGCGATCACGAGCAGGCCATGGCACTTGCTCTTGCCGGAGTAGTTCTTCCGGTTCTCGCTTCCCGTGCGCCGCCGGGTGCGTATCAGCGAGCCATCCAGCAGTACGACTCCGCCACCGGATCGGGCGATCTTCTTCAGCACGCGGTCCAGGCGCGGAGCGCGGGCGGCCAGCAGGCCGACGGCCTCGCGCACCCAGCGGGTGACGGTGGTGCGGTGCACCCCGTTTCCGCCGGCCAGATCGCCGGGCCGCTGGTCACAGCGCAGCACCGCCAGCACGATCCCCGCGATCTTCCCCGCAGGCAGTGTGCGCCAGCGTGAGCCGATCTTCTTGCAGTGGCCGCGTATCAGAGTGGCGAGGTAGTTCAGGGTGGCACTCGACAGCGGTAGGCGAGCAGTGTAGACAATGCCGTCAGGGCCCTCAGTGAGACCGTTGTTTTTCGTCACACAAACTCAACTGCCACCGGGGGTCCGCCAGTTACGCCCAGCCCGTCATCATCACGGCGTGGCTACCGACGTGCGGTGAACCGTCCGTCGGGCCGCTTATGCAGCCAGTCACGATCGGCGAGCTTGGTCATCTTCGCCCGCAGCGGCTCCAACTTCCCGCGCACCGCCACCTCAAGCCCCAGCTCCTCGCCCACCGCCCTGACCTGCACCGGACCGTCGCCGGCCCGAACGATCCGCAGAATCCGCCGGTAGTCGTCGGGCAGTGCGGCCTCGTCCGGGGCCTCGCCGCGGTGCGGGATCAGCAGCACCGCACGCCCCGCCACCCGCGCTTTCACCGGAGCCACCGCGACGGCGGCCTCTGCCTCGGCCCGGTCCTGCTCGGCCAGCCGGAGCAGCACCCGTTCAGCGATCACCAGCTCCTCCCGTTCCGCCTCGACTTCGCCCAGTCGTTTGCCCAGTTCCTCGGCGAGCACGTCCAGCTCGCTCCGGCGAGCCGTGATCCGCTCCAGCTCGGACAACCCCGCTCCCTCCCCGCGATCCGATGGCACTGTCCGCATGGCGACGGATCGTAAGCGGACTCTCACGGCAGGCGCAGCAGAACCACAGAAACCACCCCGGCCGCCCAGTCAGACGATCTTCACCGTGGACACCGGCCGCCGACCAGCCCGAGTATCCCGAAGCCCGCGCATACCAGCCCCATGACCTGCAACTTCACGATGCACACCGCCCAGTGAGCATCCGCCTATGAAACCCGTGCACCCGCGCTGTTCGCGTCCCGCATGCGGGGCACGGCACCGGATCATCCCGGGTCCGTGCCGACACCCGGATGACCTCACCCTCGCCCGTCACCCCCTCGATGACCAGGGCCGACAATCCTGAAAACACTATCGCCACAAGCTCATTGACATCGCGCACACCATGCCAACGATGACTGTCACCCTTAGTTACCACCGATTACGGGCCAGAGCCGAACGTACAGTCCCCCACCCGGCTCCGCCGCGAACTCGCCGCCCGTGCTGGCCTTCCCCGCCGGGAACTCGCCGATCACGTCCGCCTCTCGTACGGCAAGGTCGCCGAGTTTCAGAAACGGGGTGCCCTGCACTTCCATGCGGTGATCCGCCTTGACGGGCCGGAGGGTCCTGGAACACCGCCGCCCGCTTGGGCCACGGTCGGTGTCCTCGCAGATGCGGTCGGTGCAGCTGCGGCACACTCCTACACGTCGGTCTCGGTCCCGGCCGCCGGGGACCAGCCGGCTCGGCCGTTCCGCTGGGGCACACAGCTCGACGTCCGGCCGGTGAAGGCGTTCGGGGACGGCTCCGACATCACCGAACAGGCCGTCGCCTCCTACGTCGCCAAGTACTCGACCAAGGCCGCCGAGAACACCGGCACCCTCGACCGCCGCATCGGCGAACTCGCCGAACTCGACCGCCATGGCGTCCCCGACCACACCCGCCGCCTCATCACCGCATGCCGCGACCTTGACCCGCTGTATCCGGACCGACGCCTCTGGGCCTGGGCGCACATGCTCGGCTTCCGCGGCCACTTCTCCTCGAAGTCCCGCCACTACTCCACCACCCTCGGCGCCCTCCGCCAGGCACGCGCCGACTACCGCGCCGCCCAGGACGCCGGAGCCCTCAGCCTGGACGACCGCGAGCCGGAGACCGTCCTCGTGCTGACGGACTGGCAGTACGCCGGCCGCGGCCACACTCCGGGTGAGTCCGCCCTTGCAGCCACCATCGCCCGAGACCTCCAGCTCAACCGCGAAACCGCCCGCGAAGCCCTACGCGACCAGCTCACCGCCGAAAGGGAGTGGTGACGTGTCCCCCGAGCTGCCGAACCGCTTCCTCACCCCTGACGACCTGGTCGAGATGTTCGGACTCCCCAGCGTCGAGACCGTCTACCAGTGGCGCCGCAAGCGCACCGGGCCCCGCGGCTTCCGCGTCGGCCGGCACCTCCGCTTCGACCCGACCGACGTGCGGGCCTGGGTGGACTCCCAGATCGGAGAAGCTACCTGATGGCCGGGCACATCCAAGACCGCTGGTACCGGACCGAGACCGGCCCCGACGGCAAGACCCGCAAGGTCAAGACTGACCGCTACGGATCGGGCATGCGCTACCGGGCGCGCTACGTCGGTCCTGACGGCACCGAGAAGTCCAAGAGCTTCCCGGACAAGCAGAAGCGCTTGGCTGATGCCTGGCTGACCAACATCGAAGCTGACATGGCGCGCGGGCAGTACATCGACCCACGAGCGGCCCGTGTCACCTTCCGTGATTACACGGACCGTTGGCTCGGCGCTCTCACCACCGATCTGACGAGCCGGGCCGCCGTCGAAGGCAGGTTGCGCCTCCACGCCCTGCCGTACCTCGGCACGCGCCCGATCGGATCGTTCCAGCCCGAGCACATCCGCGACTGGAACCGCCGACTCGAAGACACCGTGAGGTCCGCCCAGTACCGGCGGCTCATCTTCGACGCGGTGTCCTCCGTGCTCAACGCGGCCGTGGATGACCGTCTCCTGGCCTCGAACCCCTGCCGGGCGCGATCGGTCAAGGCGCCTCGTCCCGCGCCGTCACGCGTGCGTCCGTGGACCGCTGAGCAGGTCTTCGGCGTGCGCGCTGGGCTCCCCGAGCGCTACCGGGCCATGGTCGACCTGGGCGCCGGATGCGGACTGCGACAGGGCGAGGTCTTCGGCCTGGCCGTCGACAACATCGGTGACCTCGGCTAGCTCTACGTCCGCCAGCAAGTCAAGAAGGTGCGCGGAACGCTGGTCTTCGCCCCGCCCAAGCGCGGCAAGCTCCGTGACGTCCCCCTCGACCCTGAGGTATCGGCGGCACTCCGCGAGCACATGGCGGCCTTCCCGCCCGTCGACGTGACGTTGCCCTGGTTGACCCCGACCGGTCCCAGGGTCACGCACCGACTCCTCTTTACGAGCAGCATCGGCGCAGCCATCTGGAGTCAGGGCTTCAACGACCAGGCATGGAAACCTGCCCTCGCGTCCGCCGGCATCATCCCGGCCCCCGAGAAGGGCAAGCGCTACGCCGCCGCCCGCGAGCACGGTGCACGCGCTCCGGCACTTCTACGCCTCGGTCCTCCTGGATGCCGGGGAGAGCATCAAGGCCCTGAGTCTCTACCTCGGCCACAGCGACCCGGGGTTCACCCTCCGGGTCTACACGCACCTCATGCCGTCCAGCGAGACGCGGACCCGGAAAGCCATCTCCGCGATGTACCGGGCCGCCGGTCACGCTCACGACGGCCCAGAGACGGCCCAGGCTGCCTGAGACGGCCCCTCATCGGCGAGAAAACCGCTGGTGAGGGGTCCTTTCATGCCCGCTCGCGGTAAGTAACACCCCATCTTGCCGCACGGCTGGCCATGGGTGGAAACGCGTTCCCTGGGGAGGCTCTGACCTGGGCTTTCCCGGAGGGTGCCTGAGCCTCGTCCGTCACTGTCGGTCGCCGCATCGCGGACCGGTCGCGTGAGGTGCCCTCTGGCCGTCGGCCCGGTCACCGTAGTTCGCCGGTGCCGTCACGCAGCCGTCGCACCTACGGGCATCGGCACTTGGGGGGGCGAGTACCGCATGCGGCTCCGCGAACTATTGACCAGCCCCGACGTGCGGAACGGCAGACGCGTCCCGTTCGGGCTCCACGCACGGGCCGGGCGGGTGGAGGAGCTGTCTCCCGACGAGTACACCGGCCTGAATCGCGCACTGGCGGTGTTCGATGTCGCGGGCCCTGGCCCCACTACCGCCGCCTGGCCGACCGCGCGGAGGAGCGGCTGCGGTCGCGTGGGGTGGACACCACCCGGTTCGCGGCCCCGGTGCCGTCGAGCGCGCCGGGCCCTTCGAGTCCCTCGTAGCCGATGACCCCACGGTGGCACTCGGGATCGTCCTCCCCCGCCCGGGAAGGGAAGCGGGGGCGCCTCGGCTCTACCGGGAGGCGTCCTTTCGGCGGATCACGGTCAGGGTCGCGCCACCGGCGACGATCAGGACGAGAGCCAGGGCACCGATCAGGGGTGTCAGCCCGGAGCTGCCCGTTTCGGCGAGGTTCGGGTTCTGGGTGGGGGTGGTGACGGGCGTGGGGGCCGGTTCGCTGAGGGGGCGGGTCGTGTCGGCCAGTGCGGCGCTCTGGGTGCGGCAGTCGAGGACGCCGGAGAAGCGCTGTTCGAAGCCGGCCGGGCCGCGGATGGTGAAGTCGTAGGCGCGGTCCTCCGGCAGCGGGACCGGCACCGTCCGGGTCTCGCCCGGCGCGATGGTGTACTCGGCGTCCAGGAGTTCGAAGGTGAAGGGCTCGTCACCCTTGTTGAGCGCGGTGACGTCCAGGGTGCCCTCGGCGCAGTTCGTCTCGGCGGACAGGGCGGGTATCGCGCCCTCGGCGGCCCAGGTGGCGGTCGCCGTCGCCGCGACCGTCGACTCGCTGGAGCCGGCCAGGATCTGGGTCTGGCTGCGGCTCTCGGAGGCGAAGGCCCGGCCGACCGGCACGGTCGTCGACGCCTGGACGGACAGCCCGGCGGTGCCGGCCTCCGCGTCCTCGGGCACGTCGAAGAAGATCTGGGTGCCGTTGGTGACCTCGGTGACGGGCTCGCCCTTCTTGTCGACGATCCGCACCGCCTCGTTGGACGTGGCGGCCACCGGGGGCGTCACCGTCGCGCCGCCGGCGTTGGTGTGGACCGTCACCGGGCCGAGCCGCTCACCGGGGTGGCCGGAGACCGCGGGCGGGTCCAGGGTGAGGGACGCCGCGGGCTCCGCCAGGTCGCGGGCGTTCTTCTCCAGATAGTCGGCGAGCCGCTCGGCCTGCGGGTCGACTGCCTCGACGTCCGCGCCGTCCGAGTAGCGCCAGATGGCGACCTGCGTACCGGCCGCCGCCTCCTCCTCGGTCAGCCCGCCGCGGACGCCCGCCTTCTTGGCGAGCGCGGCGAGGTCGTTGACCTGCGGGTAGGAGTTCCCCAGGATCCAGCGGATGCGGCCGGCGTCGTTGTTGGTGCCGAGCGACGTGCCGCTCCAGGGAGTCTCCTCGTACTTGGCGTCCTTCTGCGTCGGGTTCTGGATGTCGACGCAGTACGTCTGCAGCATGCCGCCGCCCTCGACGGACATTTCGAACAGGCCGGCCGGGACCTGCTGGTCGCCGTCCTCCCCGTGGATGACCGCGGTGCCGTGCGTCTTCAGGCCGCCTATGGTGGCCGTCGCCCCGCCCTGGCCCCGCGCCCCGCCCTGGGCGGCGGCCGGAGACGCGCCGGTCGCCACACCGGCGACGGCGAGCGCGGACACCAGCGCCGCGGCGGCCAGACGCACCACCCCTCGACCGGGCAGAGACGGCTCAGCGAGCGAAGAAAACACCAAATTCCCCTTCGAGCAGGACCCGTTGGCATGGGGGGAACGGTCCCACCAGCAGAATCAGCAGCCCCACTGGGCTCGTTCGGCATCCTAAGGACGTGACGGACCGGGCTTGCCGGTGGGGGCCGCCCGCACCGTGATCCGAATCGGAATCGTTATCCGCGCCGAGCGGCCGTGAGCAGGGCCTGTCGATAAATCCACCCGCGACCGTCCGGATACTTGCGTTCATAAGCCGCACTGCGGGTGGTTCCGGCAGCCCCCCGGTGTCATGCCACCGCGACGGGCTCCGGCCGCTGTTCGGGGGCCGGGCCGGCCGACTCCCCGGCCGGTGTCTCCCAGTTGGGTTCCGGCTGCGGTGGGGAGGCCGACGTCTCCGTCCTGCCGGTGCGCCGGAAGGCCGCGGTGCCGCGGGCGAGGTCGTGGCCGATCGCCACCGCGTCGATGTCGGCCGAGGTCCGGCTCTGCCCGTCGCGCACATCGGTGCGCACCTTCAGCCTGCCCTGGACGACCACGGGGTCGCCCACCGCCAGTGACGCCGAGGCGTTGGCGGCGAGTTGCCGGTTGGCCCACACCGTGAAGAAGTTGGTGTGGCCGTCGGTCCAGGCGCTCTTCTCGCGGTCCCAGTAGCGCGCCGTGACCGCGAGCCGGAAGCGCGCCGACGGTCCGTTCGCCAGGTCCCGGAAGACCGGCTGGGTGGCCACGTTGCCCACGGCGCAGATCATCGTCTCGTTCATCGCGAGTCCTCCCTCCCGCACGGGTCCCTCCCGTACGGCGGCCGTGGCGACCGCGTCCGTCGCGATCGCCGCGAAGGCCAGAGTGCCTGCGACCGAGCCGGTCCGCCGGGGGCTGTGGACCGGCCGTCGCCTGTGGAGAACTCCGCCACCCGCGCGGGTGGCGGCCGTGGACGCCGCCGCCGTCACCTCGGCGCGGTCCCCACCCCCGTGACCCGCCCGTACTGCTCGCGCACCTCGCGGTACCGCAGCAGTTCGGCCGCCAGCGGGTCCAGCACCCTGGCCCGGCCGCAGCCCGCGGCCGCCTCCCGCAACAGGCGTTCCGCCTCGTGGCCGTAACGCCGGGCGGGTCCGCGCGCCGCCATGCGACAGCTCCACTCGATGAGAGGGCCGCCGACGATGCCGGCCACCATCAGCAGCACCGGCACGCCCAGGTTCGGCGGCACGATGCCGATGATCTGGCCCAGCAGCCACAGGCCGCCCACCACCTGGAGCAGGGTCATGGTCGCCTGGCCGAGGACGGCCACCGGCCACCATCCGGGCCGCGGCGGACGCCCCGGCGGCAGCCCCGTGCGCACCGCCAGCTCGTCGAGGGCCTCGGGCAGCCCCTGGGCGCCGCGGACGGCCGCCTCGCGCATCGCCTGCGCCCACGGCACCGGCAGTCCGGCCGACGCCCGGTCCGACACCGTACGCACCGCCTGCTCGACGCGCTGACGGGCCGTGACCTCCTCGTCCGCCTGGACGCGCGGCGACAGGCGTCCCGTGGCGGGTTCGCGCCGGTCGTGGTACCAGCGCCACAGCCGTAGCCAGGGCGTCCCGCACGCGCGGTTGGCGTTGCGCAGCCAGGCGCGTTCGGCCGCGTCGCCCGCCGCGACGGCGCCCACCGCGTCCGCGAGCCGGTCCGCGAACTCCTCCCGCGCCTCCTCGCTGAGCCCGGTGCGCCGCCCGGTGACGTACACGGGGCGCAGGCGCCGCGCGGCGGCGTCCACGTCGGCGGCGATACGGCGGGCCGGGGCCTGCCGTTCCGCGACGAACTGGCCGAGCGTCTCGCGCAGTTCACCGACGCCCTCCCCGGTGAGCGCGGACAGGGCGAGCACGGTCGCGCCGGGTTCGCCGTGCTCGCCCAGTGCGATGCCGTCCTCGTCGAGCAGGCGCCGCAGGTCGTCGAGGACCTGTTCGGCGGCCTCCCCGGGCAGCCGGTCGACCTGGTTGAGGACGACGAGGGTGACTTCCGCGTGGCCCGCCATCGGCCGCAGATAGCGCTCGTGGAGCACGGCGTCGGCGTACTTCTCCGGGTCGACGACCCAGACGACGGCGTCGACCAGCGCCAGGATGCGGTCGACCTGTTCCCGGTGCTGCACGGCCGCCGAGTCGTGGTCGGGCAGGTCGATCAGGACCAGTCCGCGCAACGGCGACTCGGAGTCCGGGTGCTGGAGCGGACGGCGGCGCAGCCGGCCGGGAATGCCGAGCCGGTCCAGGAGGCTGGCCGCCCCGTCGCTCCAGCTGCACGCGATGGGCGCCGCGGTGGTCGGCCGGCGCACCCCCGTCTCGGAGATCGTCACCCCGGCGAGGGTGTTGAACAGCTGCGACTTGCCGCTGCCGGTCGCGCCCGCGATGGCGACGACGGTGTGCTGTCCGGAGAGTCTGCGCCGCGCTGCGGCCTCGTCGAGGACCCGGCCCGCCTCGGCCAGGGTTCCGCTGTCGAGCCGGGCCCGGGAGAGCCCCACAAGTTCGCGCAGCGCGTCCAGCCGCGACCTGAGGTTCCCGTCGTAGGCGAGCGGCATGAGAGCGGCCGAGGAGGCGGCGGGCCTGCTCGGCAGGACGGCGAACTGCTCGGCCCCGGCGTTCTCGTCCACCCGCCGCGCGATCAGCCCGTCACCCCAGACGCCCTCCCCGGAACCGGACGAACCGCCGGACGCACCGCCGGGCGAGCCGCCTGACGAAGCGCCTGACAATGCGCGTGGCGCACCGGACGCACCGCCTGACGAAGCGCGTGGCGCACCGGACGCACCGCCGGGCGAACCTCCGGACGCACCGGACGCGCCTTCGGCACGTTCCCTGCCGGTGCGGCCCGCACGGCTGTCGTCCCGGTCCGCGCGGCGGTATGTCCCGGCGCCGTCGTCGTCTCTCACACGCGCGTGGGAGCCGCCCGAGCGCTCGCTCCCGCGCTCCCTCGGACGCGTCCCCAGCCCGGCGTCCCCGGAGGCGTCCTCACGCGCGCCGCGCCGACGGTCGGCGTCCTCACGCGCGCTCTCCTTCTCGGCGGGACGCTCCGGCCCCCGGCCGCCCCGCTGCCTCCGGTCCTCCCGATCGCCCCGGTACTCCCGGCGGTCCCAGGGGGCCCGGCGGTCTCGGCGGTCTCGGTCGCCCCGTGCGTCTCGGGCACACTCATCCCGGCGTTCCCGTGCGTCCCGGCGGTTCCGTTCACTCCGCTCATCCGGGCGGTCCCATGCGTCCCGGCAGTCCCGTTCACCCCGCTCATCCCGCTCATCCTGCCGGTCCCGTGCGTCCCAGCGGTCCCGTTCACCCCGCTCATCCCGCCGGTCCTGTGCGTCCCGGCGGTCCCGTTCACCCCGCTCATCCCGGTAGTCCTGAGCGTCCCGGTAGTCCTGAGCCTCCCGGCGGTCCCGAGTGTCCCGACGGTCGCGACCGCCCCCATCGCTCCGGTCTCCCCTGTCACCCCGCTCATCCCGGCGGTCCCGATGATCCCGATCGTCCCGGTCGTCCTGGTCGTCCTGGTCGTCCCGGTCGTCCCGGTCTCGGTCGTCCCACTCCTCCCGGGAACCCGGATCGCCGGACCGGCCCGCCCGCGGCGCCTCCTTCCCTGTGTGGTCGGTGTGCTCGGTGGGGTCCTGGTCAGTGACGGCGGTCACCGGTCACCTCTCCTTCTGCAGTACGGACAGCGCGGCGATGAGCTCTGCCTGCGGCTCGGGGTGCACCTCCAGCCCGTCGAGCGGCGCCAGCCTGCGCTCGCGCTCGCCGTGCATGACCCGGTCGACGTGTTCGTCGAGCAGCCGCCCGCCCCGGTCGCGCAGCCGCAGCGCGCCATGGGCGCCGATCCGCTCGGCGAGCCGCTCCCCGGCGGCGCGCGCCCGCCGCCCGCCCAGCAGGACGGTGGCGACCAGGCCGGCCACCACGCCGGGGTCCGGTGCCAGGTTCCGGTCCAGCTCGCGCACCTCCTCCTCGGCGAACTCCTCCAGCTCGCGCCGCCACCGCCGTACGGCCATGCCGATGCGGTGCTCGGCGCTCTCCGGCGCGGGAGCGCGGGCCGCGAGTTCGGGGGCGCCCGCCGCCGGTTCGTGGCGCCAGGCCTCGTCGATGCGTTCGTCGGCTGCGGTGACGGCGCACAGCAGCAGGGCGCTCAGGCTCTCCACCAGCGAGTCGAGGAGCTCCTCGGGGGAGCAGTCCAGGGGAAAGGCCCGCCAGCGCTTCAGCGCGTCCCCGGCGAGTACGGCGCCCGCCTGCAACCGCCCCCGCACGCGCGCGAGCTCACCGTCGTAGGCACCGTCGACGGCGGCGGTGAGCCGCAGGGCGGCGGCGTACTGCGCGGCGGTGGCGCCGGCCAGTTCGGGCATCCGGGACTTGAGCGAGTCCAGGATGCCGTGCGCCGTACGGGCCATGGCGTGGTGCCTGGCCTCGAGTTCCTGTGCCCGGTGGACGAGCCAGGACCGCAGCGGGGCCACGGCGCTGGCCGGCAGCAGACCGCCGCCCCAGGCCGACTCGGGCAGTTCGGGGACCGTGAAGCGCGGGACGTCGCCGAGCCCGGCCTTGGTGAGCAGCGCCGCGTACTGCCGCGACACCTCGGACACCACCTGGTGGGGCACCCGGTCGAGCACGGTGACCAGGGTGGCGTCGTACTCCTTGGCGGTGCGCAGCAGATGCCAGGGCACCGCGTCGGCGTACCGGGCGGCCGTGGTGACCATCACCCAGATGTCGGCGGCGCAGATCAGTTCGGCCGCCAGGACGCGGTTGTCGGCGACGAGGGAGTCGATGTCGGGCGCGTCCAGGAGGGCGATGCCGGGCGGCAGGGTGTCCGCGGTCTCGACCCGCAGCACGCGCGCGGGGTTCTCGCCCGGCAGCAGCAGGTCGTCGTCCGGGTCCCGGTGGGGCACCCACACGCGGGTGAGGTCGGGCAGCACCCGCATGCCGCTGAACCAGTGATGGTCCTCCGGGTGGCACACCAGTACCGGCGTCCGGGTCGTGGGCCGCAGCACACCCGCCTCGCTGACCCGGCACCCCACGAGGGAGTTCACCAGGGTCGACTTCCCGGCGCCGGTGGAGCCGCCCACGACGGCCAGCAACGGAGCTTCGGGCTCTTTCAGCCGCGGCATCAAGTAGTCGTCGAGCTGGGCGAGCAGTTCGTCGCGGTTGGCACGCGCGCGTGGCGCCCCCGCCAGGGGCAGCGGGAAGCGTGCGGCCGCGACACGGTCGCGCAGGGCGGAGAGTGCGTCGAGCAACTGAGGCCGTACGTCCAAGGTCACCACATGTGAAGAATGCCCAATTTTAGGGGAATTCTGAAGCATATGAGCACGCCTGCGCGCCGACCGGACACTTCGGACGGAAGGGATTACTGGGACGCGAGGACAGTCCAGGCATAACGAGTGGACAACACCCGATGCGCGAGACGCCAAAAGCGATGCACGATTCGTACCTGCCTGCGATTATCAGGACCGCTTCACCGAACCTCCACATCAAGCCACGGAGGGGAAGCATCAGGGACATGGAACCGGGAGCCCTATCCTTGTCCCCGGCGACGTCACGGGCCGGTCCACATCCGGCCACCACGACCGAGGCCATCACAACCAGGCCCCCGTAGCTCAGTGGATAGAGCAGGCGCCTTCTAAGCGCTTGGCCGCAGGTTCGAGTCCTGCCGGGGGCGCACGTTCATGCAGGTCAGAGGCGGTTTTAAGCCCTCCGCAAGATCACTTGCGGAGGGCTTTTTCATTGCCTCGGAGCACATTTTGCCCCGTTTTATACCCTTGTTTTGAGCTGCCCGTCCCACATACGTCCCCCACTTCGGGGGACATTCCACGGTCAGCCTCCAGCCGCGAGAGAGTAATGCCTGGTCAGGGCCATTCTGATGGCCCGTGGCACCGCCACCTAACCACGCAGATCGCGGAGCCAGCGGCTGCGCATCGGCCGCTGGCCCGGAGAACCGCTTCGTCCCATAGCCCAGGCCCTGCCGGAGACGAGCCTCACCCCTCGTCGTCTCCCCCTTCGGGTTCTGTGGTCAGCCCCGCCGCGTCCATGAGGTCCGGGTCCGAATCGTTGTCCGTCGTGCTCGCCTGCTCCTGCTCCGCAGTTGGCCCCGCCGTCGCTCCTGTTGAAGCCTCATCACTCTGTACGAGCATCGGGAGGACGTATGCCTGGGCCAGTCCGGCCAGGTGAAGCGGGAGCGGCAGGGACAGCGCCGCCGCATAGTCCGGTGCCTGGCGCAGTTGGTGTACGGCGAGGGCCAGAGCCTCGGCCTCGTCCGGCTTTCCCAGGGCAGGGGCGCCCGGGTCGTCGTCCGTGTGACAGCCGAGCACCGCGATCTCGAGCAAGGTCGGGTTCCAGGCGCTGGTGCCCGCCTGCGAGGTGAGGTTGCCCGCGGCGTTGACCCTGGTGGCCAGGCGGTCGAGAGCGGGCGACACGGCGTGGGTACCGGGGCGTTCCGTGGTGCTGTAGAAGACCCGGTCCCCCGATGAGGCCCTGCCCTGCGACGGGATGGTCTGGGCCCAGAAGCCGGCCGGCTGGCCGTGCGGCTTACCGGGTTCGGCCAGGCCCCACCACTGCGCGGCCTCCCGCCCGCCGCACCCTCGGACGCGCACAAGGCGGAGTTCGTCGTCGAGCCGGCCCGCGGGGGCGTGGCCCGTCCGGATCAGGTCCCGCTCGATCCGGCCGTCCTGCAGCCATGGCCAATGCAGCCGGCAGTTCTGTGCGTGAGTGATCAGCGCGGTGGGCTGGCCGCGGAGCGAGTGCAGTACGCGCTGGAGGAATGCCGCGGTCTCCTTGCGCTGCTGGGCGAGGTTGGTACGCCACTGCTTGCCGGTCACACGGGGGACACTTGACTGCGGGCCGCCGTTCTGCGGGTCGGGCTCCGCGCATGCCTCGGGATCGATCTCGGCCTGTTTCACCAGGCCGAGGAGGAAGCGCGGATACGGCACCCACTCCCCCGCGGCGTCGTCCCAGCCTCGTACGGCGGCCTGACCCGTCGCGTGTGGCAGCGGCGTGGCCAGGACGGCCACGGGCAGATGCTTGGGCAGCCGGGTCGGACCGTCCTTGCGGCGCTTCACCATCCAAACGGCGGCGTACTGAAGCCCATCGGGCAGGTCGTCGCCGAGGGTGTGCTGCGGCAGTACGCGGACGCCGAGCTGACGCAGCCCATCGAGCCAGGAGCTGTGGGTGCGATGCCCGATGCTGTCCGCATTGTCGATCTGCCGGTCGGTGGACGGAGTCACGACGAACTGGGTCAGTACGCCCGCGTCGGCGCACCCCAGCCGAATGGTGAATCTGGGGTCCGACAACGACGGGCGGAAGGTGCTGCGGTGGGCGATCTCCACCAGGGCGAGTTCAGGGCGGCCGGGGTCCGCGCCGTCCGCGCGCAGCCATGAGTCCAGGGCTCTGCGACGCTCGACGATGGCCGTCGAGATGGCCGCTCCCTTGCTTTTGACAGCCGGGTCAGGCACCAGCCGGTCTCCGAGTCCGTCGGCCAGGGGCAGGCACCGCAGCCGCAGGATGAGTTCCTCCGTCTGCCATTCGAGGACGACCGGTGCCCCGGGCCGGGCTTCGTCGAAGTGCCGGTCCGTGATCGCGGCTGCGGAGGCGCCGCCGTCACCGTCAAGACCCAGGGCGTGTGCGAACTGGGCCACTGCTTCCTTGCGTACCTCTGGTGACTGCCACAGCAACCGGACATCCACCAGCGGTGGACCACTGTGCTGCGGGGCCGATCCGGCGATCCGTGCCTGCGCCGCGAGGTTCGCCCTGCGCGCCTGGGTCTCGCGCAGCAGCTCGGTCTTCTTGGCCTCGTCGGTCCGCGGTTTGGGACGCCGGTTCCCTGGTGCGCCGATGCCCTTGCCGCGCCCCCGCTTCAGATCGGGTACCCGCACCACGGGCTCCGGAAGGGCCTGTTCGGCCCATTCGGTCAGCTGGGCGCGCTGGTTGGGCATGAAGCTGGTGCCGATCTCGTGGCTTCCCATCCGGGTGCTGTGCACCACTGCGGCGCGGCCCCCTCCACCCTCGCCGATCCAGGATCCCGGTTCGGCGAGGAGTTGTTCGGGGTCGGGGAAATTGCCGGCAAGACTAGAGGAGGCACCGTTCGGCCAGGCAAGAACTTCACGGCCGAGGCAGCCGGGCCGATGCCTGCACCCACCACCTGCGCCACGGAAGATCGGGAGTCTGCACGCCACGACCAAAAGACCTGAAGCAGCAAAGCGAGAGGGCTGCGGACCACGGCAAGGAATCACCGGCGACAGTTTGACTCCGTGACACAATTATCGTGTCATGGAGTCATGCTGTACGTAACGCCCTCCCTGGACGCCGACGACCGCCGCGCCCTCGACGAGATCGAGGCCATGCGCCGCTCACTGCGCCACATGCTCCGCGCCACCCCTCGCTGGACCCGTCAGCTGCGCCGCAACCTCACCGCCCGCGCGATCGCCGGTTCGAACACCATCGAGGGGTACGCGGCGACGGTCGACGACGTGGAAGCCCTCATGTCGGGTGAGGAACCCCTGGAGACCGGGGAGAAGACTCGTGCCGAGTTGGAGGGCTACCAGCGCGGCATGACCTACATCCAGGCCCTCGCCGACGCCGGAGACGATTTCCGGTACGACGCCGGCCTGCTCAACGGCCTGCACTTCATGCTCCAGGGCCACCACCTCGACAAACGCCCGGGCCGCTGGCGCGACGGACCCGTCTACGTCACCAGCCCCGATGACCCCCTGGTCCCCGCCTACACCGCACCGGACCAGGCGGACGTACCCGCTCTTATGGCGGAGTTCATCGACTGGCTCAACCAGGGCGACCTCGACGCACCCGTCCACGTCCGCGCCTCCATGGCCCACCTCAACCTCGTCAAGATCCACCCGTGGAAGGACGGCAACGGCCGAATGTCCCGGGCCCTGTCCACGCTCGTGTTCTCCCGCGAGGCTCTGATGCCCCCTGAGTTCTCCTCCATCGAGGAATGGCTCGGCCGGGGACAGAATACCTACGCCTACTACCAGATCCTGGAGGAGGTGGGCGGACCGCACTGGAGCCCCGAGCGGGATACCCGCCCCTGGGCCCGATTCTGCCTGACCGCCCACCATCGCCAGGCTCAGCAGGCTCAGCGCCGCTTCGACGTCATGTCGCGGGCCTGGACCCGTCTGGTCGAAGGTGTCGAGGCCGCCGGTTTGGACGAGCGGGTGGTCTATGCCCTGCTGCCCGCCTTCTCGGACGCGAAGGTGCGCCGCACCGTCTACCAGCAGGACGCCGATCTCAGCGACCAGCAAGCTATCCGCGACATCCGGGAGCTCGTGGCCCGCGGCTGGCTCGTCCCTCACGGCAAGGCCCGCGCCCGCTACTACGCCCCCGGGCCCCTCATGGACCCGGTCCGGGACGAGGTCCGCCAGTCCATGGAGCCGTACACGGACCCCTACCTGCGGGAGCGGTGACCCTCACCGGCGATCACGCGATCAGGGTGGCCGAGGCGTCCGGCATCTCGTCGAGTCGCTGCCGCAGATCTTGCTCTTGACCACTGATGCACTGCGCGTACGTGGCGAACAGCATGGCAACGCTGGTGCCAGCCCACTCAGCCACATGAGCAGGCGGGATTCCATTATTCAGCCACATCGTCAGCCGGGTGTGCCGAAGGTCGTATACGCGTCGCCCTGTCGGTGACGCGTATACGTGGGGTGGCAGGGTTGCCCTGCGGGCGCGGTCCCACGTACGGCGGTAAACGGAACCGGCGAGAACTCCGCCGCGTTCCCCGGGAACGAGTCGATCGTCGGGGAGCAGGCTCGCCTCCTGGATACGCGCCCGCAAGAGGGTGGACAGGCTCGGAGGGCACGGCACTATGCGCGTTTCACCCTCTGCTCTGGCTTTCAGACGTCGCTGATCGTGCCGGGATCCACTGTCGGTCCACGTGCGCCCGATCTCGGGCTCGGCGGTGTGGACCACGATGTCGGCCCACCGCCCTACCCCCGAGGTGGGCAGGACAAGGTCCGAGACGCGCAGCGCGACAGCTTCTTCCGGACGTAGCCCCGTGAAGTACAACGTGGCGAAGAATGCTTGCAGTCTTTGCCCGCTGCGCGGCCGGTCGCGAATCCAGTCGAGCAGCTGCGCCGACTGCCGCTCGTTCAGCAGACGGCGTCGGTCGATCGCACTGGCAGACCGCTGTGTGAGGTTCCGCGACTCGGGAACAGGGTCGGACGGCAGAATGCCTCATCAGCAAATGCAGGACCCGTCGATGCCGCTTCACGGACGAGGCCGCCGCCCGTCTCCCGTCCAGCAGCGTTCCCAGTACCAGCAGAACGTCCTGGACGATCAGCGGATCAGTCCAGGCGTCCATGGTCGGAGTATGCCGCCGCACCCAGCCGAGTACCGCGACCAAGTCATCCGGGGCATCGTCGCGGCGGTTGGCGTTGAAAGCCCACTCGCTCAGGGCCGTACGGACCCGGCGCGAAGGGACGCCCGGTGGATCCCGGTCCATCAGCGCAGTGGTAACGATCATTAGCGTGCGAGCTGTGTTCTTCCGGTGATTCGCCGAAACACGCGGCCACTGGGCGTCCGTGAACTGGACGGCGAAGTCGTACCACCCGACCGAGGAAGCTCTCGGCTCACGCCGTTCTGACAAGCCGGTCGACATGCTGAACGGCTCTCCGGCGTGCGTCGCGGTCACTAGCTCCGCTCGGAAACCGTCGGCCAGCGCGAACGTCTGGAACGTCTTGCGATGGCGCTTTCCACCGACGGACCAGCGGACCCCGTAGGACTCACGCAGCTTCCCGGAGCCCCGCTCGATCTGCCAGACCCTGACGTCAAAGGTGGTATCCATGGTCGGCACCTCGATCAGGTCTCGCCCGTGGCGCCCCTCGTCAAGGAAACGGGTCTCCGAATCGCTACGGACTCTCCCTCCATGATCCCACCACCAGTAGGCGGGCAAGATCGTCCCACATGCGTCCCCCAAAACGGCTGACGATGCGTCACTGAGCTATAAAATGCCAGGTCAGGACGGTAGAGATAACGTTAGAATAAGTGCCTTCCAAGCGCTTGGCCGCAGGTTCGAGTCCTGCCGGAGGCGCCACTGCTCGTTTGGCGGAGGGACCGGACGACGTGCGACTGCGCTGCGCGGTGCTCGACGACTTCCAGCGGGTGGCGACCGAGATCGCCGACTGGTCGCCGGTCGCCGGCGAGGTGGACGTCGTCTCCTTCGGCACCCATTTCACCGACGAGGACTCCCTCGCCGCGGCGCTCGCCGACGTCGACATCGTGGTCACGCTGCGCGAGCGCGTGTCCTTCCCCGGCTCGCTGATCGCCCGGCTTCCCCGGCTGAAGCTGATCGTGGCCTCCGGCATGCGCAACAGCGTGATCGACTACGCCGCCGCCGAAGCGCACGGGGTCACCGTCTGCGGTACGGCCTCCTCCTCGGCCCCGCCCGTCGAGCTGACCTGGGCCCTGCTGCTCGGCCTGGCCCGCGGCATCGTCCAGGAGGGCAACGGGCTGCGCGAGGGCGGCCCCTGGCAGCAGACGGTCGGCGCCGACCTGCACGGGCGCCGGCTCGGACTGCTGGGGCTGGGGAGGATCGGCAGCCGGGTGGCGCGGGTCGGCCCGGCCTTCGGCATGCGGGTGAGCGCCTGGAGCCAGAACCTCACCCGGGAGCGCACCGACGAGGCCGGTGTCGAACTGGCCCCCTCGAAGGAAGAACTCCTGCGGACCGCCGACTTCGTCTCCGTGCACCTGGCACTCGGCGACCGCACCCGCGGTCTGCTCGGCCCCGCCGAACTGGCCTTCCTCAAGCCGACCGCCTACCTGGTCAACACCTCACGCGCGGCGATCGTCGACCAGGAGGCGCTGCTCGCCGCGTTGCACGAGGGCCGTATCGCCGGAGCGGCCGTGGACGTCTTCGACACAGAGCCGCTGCCCGCCGACCACCCGATGCGCACCGCCCCGCGCCTGCTCGCGACGCCCCACCTGGGCTACGTCTCGCGCGCCAACTACGCCATGTACTACGGCCAGGCCGTCGAGGCGATCCGGGCCTACCTCGCGGGCTCCCCCGTACGGCTCCTGCCCTGACCCCGGCCCCGGCGCCCGCCCCGGCCTCCACCACCCCGGCCGGACCTCCGCCTCGGCGTAAGGAAGCTCAGGCGGTGCCCGCGCGGGCGGAGTCCGCCGGGCGCGTATAGACGCCGTCGCGCCGTCGCAGGTGCCCGAAGTCCACCAGGTGGCGCCGGAGTGTCACATGGTCGACCTCGCCGTCCTCGCACCACGCGCGCAGCTTCTCGTCGACGGTGCGCTCCGGGTAC
The DNA here is from genome assembly GCF_043200575.1 of Streptomyces sp. NPDC048392. Lineage (NCBI taxonomy): Bacteria > Bacillati > Actinomycetota > Actinomycetes > Kitasatosporales > Streptomycetaceae > Streptomyces > Streptomyces sp. NPDC048392. The sequence continues at coordinate 40,518 of NZ_JBICYB010000036.1, read as the reverse complement.
TCCACGCCGGGTGTGAAGGTCTGCTCGGCGATGTGCCGCAGCACCACCTTCTTGCGCGTCCAGCGCGCCGGGAGACGGACCAGCCCGCCGTTCCTGACGAAGGTCCGCACGATCATGCCGGCCCGGCCGTCGTCACCCGCCACGGCGGAGCCCCGGGCCGCCTGCGCCGCCGGGCGGCCGGCGCGGGCCAGCTCCCTGAAACGGTCATGGGCGACGGCGAGTTCACCGTCGTCCCCGGACGTCACCACGCCCTGCTCCCGCAGTCGGCGCAGTGCGCCGGCCGTCTCCTTCGCGGAGAGACCGGCCGCCCGGGCCACCTGCGCGGCGTCGCCCGCGCCCAGCGCCACGGCCGCGAAGGCCCGCACCCGGCTCTCCTCGGCGAACAGAGCGGGCAGCGCGGCCAGTGCCGACGGCGGGGACGGCACGGACGGCGAGGACGGCGAGGACGGCACGGACGACGGGGACGGCGAGGACGGCGAGGACGGCACGGACGGCACGGACGGCACGGACAGTGTGGACGGCACGGACAGTGTGGACGGCTGCTGGGACGGCTCGGACGGCCGGGACGGCCGGGCCATCCCGGTGGACGAGTCGGATCGGTCGTTCGGCATGCCGGGAGGCTAGTGGACACGCCGGTGCCCACGGGAACGGTTTTTCCGTGCGCGGCCCTCCCGTTCGAAACGGGTGATACACGCCCTCCTCCCGTGACCCGCCAAGACCGGTTGCGTTGAACCGGCAGTGCGGTGGCGCGTCCTGCCACCGTGCTCCCCGAGTCAGAAGGAGAACGTGATGTCTCGCATCGCGAAGGCCGCAGGCGTCGCCCTCGGTGCCGGAGCCGTGGTGCTCAGCGGCACCGGCCTGGCCATGGCGGACGCGGGCGCGCAGGGCGCGGCCGTCGGCTCGCCCGGTGTCCTGTCCGGCAACGTCGTCCAGGTCCCGGTGCACGTGCCGGTCAACCTGTGCGGCAACACCATCGACGTGATCGGCCTGCTGAACCCGGCCTTCGGCAACGCCTGCGAAAACGGCGACGACGACAAGAGCGGCGGCTACGGCGGCTGAGTCCCCCGGGCACCCGAGGAGCCCCGGCCTTCCCGGCCGGGGCTCCTCGGCGTCCTCGGCCGGGTCCGGCTCAGGCGTACCGGTAGATCCGGCCGACGTCCTCCAGCTCGTCCGGCGTCACGTCCCACGGCGGCAGCTTCTCGTGCCGTGCGACGATCCGCCCGTACTGACCGCTCCCCCGGCCGGGCGGCTCGGCGGGCAGGTAGCGGGCGCCGCGGTGGCGAGCCTGCCAGCGGGACCACTGGAGGTCGACGAAGGCGTGGTGCAGCCAGAAGACCGGGTCGTTGACGGAGGCACCGCCGACCATGGCGCCGCCGACCCAGCGGTGCACGCGGTTGTGGTTGTGCCAGGAGACGCTGCCGCGGCCGGTCCCCCACCCCTCCAGCTTGTTGCGGAACCCCTTGCGGACCGTGGAGTCGTACGGCGGGGTGTCGTACTTCGGATCGTCCAGCGCCCACTCCAGGTCGCTCTTCACGGGCAGGTCGATGGGGTCACCGGCGCGTCCGAGGTCCCGGGTGAGGTACTCGGTGTCGGTGACGTTCTCCTTGATGGTCCAGTTGCCCTCGGCGTGGGCGAAGGGACCGGTGGTGACCCGGTGGTCGGACCGCCGCCCGGTACCGCCCAGCAGGTCGGCGGTCCAGGGAGCCGACCCGGCGGTGCGGTCCTTCGTCCAGTCCCAGTACGGCACGGTGACCGACGAGTCCACCCGGCGCAGCGCCTCCTCCAGGTCCAGCAGGAACCGCCGGTGCCAGGGCAGGAAGGACGGTGCCATGTGCGCCGTACGCAGTCCGTCCTCGCCGTCGGAGACGTAGTACTCGATGTGGGTGCGCACGAACTCGTCGTACTCGCCGCGCCGTTTGATCTCCAGCAGCGCCTTGACGAACCGTCGCTTCTCGGTGCGCGTCAGCGTGCTGACGTCCTTACGCGTGTACGCCATGCCGCTCCCCGTGGTGGTGGTCGTCTCCCGAGGTGGCCGGCGTGTCGCGCAGGTGCTCCCCGGGACCCAGTTCGTCGACGGCCCCGCGGGCCGCGGCCAGCGGGGTGGGATACGACCGGTAGTGGTCGATCATGCTCAGCCAGCTGCCGTCGGCCCGGCGCATCAGGTGCAGCGGACGGCCGTCCACGGTGACGTACCAGGTGCCGGCGCCGACGCCCCGTCCCGCGGCGGAGCTGATGCCGCGGATGCGCCGGCCGCGGTAGGTCTCGTCGAATGCCGTGCTCTCGGTACTCCCGGTGCCCTCGGCCTTCTCGTCGGCACGCGGCGCGGGGTGACCGGCCCCCGCGCCCTCCGGGGTGGCGGCGGCACGGGAGGGCCCGGACGCGGCCACCAAGGGCGCCAGGGGCACGGCGAGGGCCGGGGCGAGCAGCCGCCGCATCAGCTGCCGGCGGGTGCCGAAGACCGGGCCGCCTCTCGCCGGGCCCTCCCCCTCCGCCGCGTACTCCCTCTTCCGCTCCGCGCCGCTCGCTGCCGCGCCCGCTTCGACGATCATGACTCGCTCCCTCGTCCGGTTCCGGTGTTCCGCGCCGCTAACCGCACGGCGGGCCCCGCGGTCACCGCTCGCAGGGCCAGTCGGAGCACGCCGGCTCCCCGAAGCGGGGCCGCCGCCGGGGCACGGGGGGCTCCGCCGGGGCACGAGGGCTACAGCCCCGGTCCGACGCCCAGTCCGGCCACCGGGACCGTCTGGACCACCGGAGCCAGCACCCCGGCCTCGGGAAGCTTGGCCGCCGGCAGGCCGAGGGCCTCGGGGTTCGGCGCGGTCAGCGGCGCGTCCAGGGACAAGCCGGGCGCCAGGGTGCGCACCTCGGCCGCCGGGGCGTCGACGGCGGCGTGGTCGAAGTCGTCGCCGAGGACACGCGGCAGCGGCTGGCGCAGGTCGGCGCCGGGCAGCGCGCCGTGCACCGGCAGCCGCGGGAGCGTCCGCTCGGGCAGCAGGCGGCCCTCGACGTACCGCGGCCCCTCGGGCGCGCCCGCGGTCGGCACCGGCAGTGCGCCCGTCACCTCGGGCAGTTCCATGCCGAGGGCTGTCTCCGCGCCCTCCAGCGGCACCGGCACGGGGATCGCGCCGGCCGCCGCGGCGGGGGACGCGGCTGCGCCCAGGGCGGCCGCCATACCGGTGACGACGGCGGCCAGGGTGCGTCTGGTGGTCGGCTTCATGTCAGGCACGGTCCCTTTCGAGGATGCGGAGGGGAGAACGGCGAGGAGCGGCGCGGGCGGGCCGGGGGGGTGGCTCAGCCGCCCAGCGGGAGGCCGCCGAGCAGGCCGCTGCGGGAGTTCAGGTCGGCGGTCGCGCCCTTCACGGTGTGCAGCACCGAGTCCTTGTTCTCGGTGTTCAGCGCGTCCGACTGGTGCTTGAGCGGCATGACGTCGATGGGCTCGGCGGTCAGCGCGTTCACCGCGCCGTTCAGGCTGGTGGGTGTGAGAGCGGCGGCGTCGCCGGCGTCGTAGGCGAACGCGGGCACGGCTGAGCCGGCGGCGACCAGGGACCCGGCGACGACGGCGGCGGCCTTGAGGGACTTCATCGTGTTCCTTTCCTCGGCGACCCGTGTCACCGCGGGGATTGCTGACGTCCTCCCTAACGATCTGCGCCGGGCCCGGAAACTCCGCCGTCCGGAAGACATATGAGATCTCCGGGCAAGGCGGTGTTCCGGAACACGGAAAGGGCCGCCGTGCCGTCCGGGAAGGGACGGCGCGACGGCCCGGGGACGCCCGAGGGCGTCAGGAGGGGTCGGCCGGCAGCGGGTTGGCCGGTGCCGCGGCCCCGGGGGTGGTGGCTTCGGGCGTGGTGGCCTCCGGCGCGGTCGGTACGCCCGGCAGGCCGGCCAGGTCCGCGGCGGGCAGGCCGTTGCCCACCAGCGTGGCGGCGACGACGTTGACGACGCCGTTCACGACCTCCTCGACGGCCGGGCCGACCTGGTCGGCGTTGCCGGCGGTGGTGGCCTTGACCAGGGCGTCGATCCGCTTCTGCAGGTCGGCGTACGCGGTGGCCGCCAGGCCGGACGCCGCCGCCGTCCCGTCACCGCCCTGCGCCGTGACGGGCGCCGGCAGCGTGACCGGGGTCCCGGCCTCCGGGGCGGTCACGGCCGGCGGCTGGGCCGGGGTGCTCGTGCCGGGGGTGGTCGCCGCGTCGTCGGCGTCCGTGTCCGCCGCCTCCGCCTTGGCTAGGGCGTCCTCGACGGCGGCGGAGAGCTTGTCCGCGTCCGTGGCGGAGAGCCGGCCGTCGTCGGCCTTGAGGACGGCGGTGAGCATGTCGGTGACCGGTGTGAGCACTCCGCCCAGGCCGGCCAGGCCGGCGACCTGGCTCTGCAGTTCCTCCGTGTCGGGGAGGGGGGCGCGGGACGCCGCGTGGGTGCGTTCCCGGACCGAGTCGCCGTCGGCCGCCATCACCGCCGGGCCGGAGATACCGATCAGCAGGCCGGCGCAGAGAGCGGTGGTGGCGATTCGCCGTGCGGGCAGACGCATGGGGGTTCCTTTCGGTGGTGCGTCGGATCTTGTGCCCACCGTGGAAGCGCCCCTGGCGCTCTGCAACCGAGCGGTGACCCGGTGCGCTCGCCCGCCCTTCCCCAGGCCCGCGTCCTGCCTGGTGAGACGCCCCGTCAAGGTTCCCCCGGCGGGTCGGTGCCCGGACCCCCCATTCGGGGCAGCACACCGCCGTCCGCGCGGCAACGCGAACCGGCCGCCCGTTCGCGGAGGAACCGCGGCACGGACGGCCGGTGCGGGAGTCGCGATCCGACGTCAGTCGTTCTCGCACTCGTTGCCGAACGCCGGGTTCAGCAGACCGATGACGTCGATGGTGTTACCGCAGACGTTGACGGGGATGTGGACCGGGACCTGCACCACGTTGCCGGACAGGACGCCCGGGGAGTGGGCGGCGGCGGCCTGCGCGCCGCTGTCGGCGGCGGCGACACCGGCGGTGCCCGCCACCGCGGCGGCGGCGACGGAGGTCAGGGCCAGGCCCTTCGCGATACGCGACATGGAGAAGTGCTCCTTGGGGTTGTACACACACCCGGGCGGCTGCCCGGCGCAGTGTCAACGCGTGGCGCGGGCGGGAGTTGTGCCGCCAAAGGAGTGATCTCCCCCGGGAACCGGCATTCACGAATCCAACACACTTACCCGGTTTCGCCGTATTAGTACGGATAGCGGTTAGAGTCCCACTCCATTCGACGCATCCCATTCGACGCGTCCCGGTTGCACCACGTTGCACCACCGGGGGACACCGGCCGAGCGAGGAAACGCGCATGCACCTGCCACCGACCGGCTCACGGCCGCGGGTTCTGCACATCACCCAACCGGTGGACGGCGGGGTCGCCCGGGTGGTGACGGACCTGACGCGGGCTCAGCTCGCCGCCGGGCTCCGGGTCGCGGTCGCCTGTCCCGACGGGGCCCTCGCCGACCGGCTGCGTTCGCTGGGTGCCGACGTACGGCACTGGCGGGCGACGCGCTCGCCGGGTCCGGCCCTGGTGCCGGAGGTACGGCGGCTCGCCCGCGTGCTCGAGGACGTACGGCCCGACCTGGTGCACGCGCACAGCGCCAAGGCCGGCCTCGCGGGGCGGCTCGCCGTACGGGGCCGGGTCCCGACCGTGTTCCAGCCGCACGCCTGGTCGTTCGAGGCGGTCGGCGGGGCCGCCGGGGCCCTCGCGCTCGGCTGGGAGCGGTGGGCGGCGCGGTGGGCGACGCGGACGGTGTGCGTGAGCGAGGCGGAGCGGCTGCGGGGTGTGCGGGCCGGACTCCGCGGGTCCTGCACGGTGATCCCGAACGGCATCGACCTCGACCGCTTCCACGCCGACGCACCCGACGACGCCCCCGGCGACGTGGCCGGCCTGCGGCTGCGGCACGGCGCCGGCCCCCGAGCACCGTTGGTGGTCTGTGTGGGGCGGCTGTGCCGGCAGAAGGGACAGGACGTCCTGCTGAGCGCGTGGGAAGCGGTCCTCAGGCGGGTGCCCGGCGCCCGGCTGGCCCTCGTCGGCGACGGCCCGGACCGCACCCGGCTGGCCGCGCGGGCTCCGGCGTCCGTGCTGTTCGCGGGCGCCGTCGCCGATGCCGCCGTCTGGTACCGGGCCGCCGACCTGGTCGTTCTGCCGTCGCGCTGGGAGGGCATGGCGCTCGCCCCGCTGGAGGCGATGGCCTGCGGACGGCCCGTGGTGGTGAGCGACGTGGACGGCGCCCGCGAGGGCCTGCCGCCCGCTCTCGTGCCGCACTGCCTGGTACCGCCCGAGAATCCCGCCGCCCTCGCCGACGCCGTCACCGCGCTGCTGCTCGACGCGCCGCTGCGCGCGTCGCTCGGCCACCGGGGACGTACGCACGTCCGGTCCGCCCACGACGTGCGGCACACGACCGCGGCGGTCGCCGCCCTGTACGACGGCCTCCTCGACGGCGTACGGCGGCCGGCGGCCCGCGGCGACGGCCCGACCACCGAGAACGTGCCCCTCGCGCACGGCGGTCCACCCGCCGCGCCGCACCGTCCCGGCGACAGGCCCGCAGCCGTGGGGCGGTCGGCCGTCGTACCCATCGAGTGCAGGGAGTCCACCCACCCGTGACCGCGGAAAGCACCGTTCCCACCCCCGCCGGCCAGTCGCGCGACCATGGCTCCTCCGTCTCGGTACTGCCGCAGCGCGACGGCACCGCGGGCCCGCGGCTGCCCGCCGGGCGTCCCGGACCACGGCCGGACTCCCCGCTGCCGCTGCTCGTCGCGGACGGCACGGCGGCGGCCCTGCCGGGTTCACTGATCCTCACCGGCACTCCGCACCAACCGCTGCTCGCGGCCCTGCTGGTCGGCGCCTCGCTGCTGCTGCGCCCGCGGCCGCACCCGGTCCGGCGGCCGGCCGGCGTGTTGGACGACCTGCCCGCCCTGTGCGGCCGGATCGCGGTGGTCTGGCTGGCGTTCGCGGCGCTGGTCGCGGCGTACGCTCCGCCGCACGCGCTGTCCGCGCGGACCCTGTGCGCCGGTTTCCTGCTGCACGCGGTGGCGGGCTGCGCCGGCCGGGGTGCCGTGCACCGCAGACACCGTACGACGCTGCTGAACCGCCCCCGCGCGGCCCTCGTCGTCGGGCCCGCCGCGACCGCGCAGCGCGTGGCCTCGGCGCTGCTGCGCCACCCGCGCTGCGGCGTGCGCCCCGTCGGGGTCGTCACCGACGACCCGGGCGGCACCGCGGGCCTGCCCGTGCTGTCCACCGGCGAGGAGGCGCGGCGGGCGGTCGTGCAGAACGGCGTACGGGACGTCCTGGCCGTGGAACCCGCCGTACGCCCCCGGCAGGCGGCGCTGCTGCGGGCGCTGGCCGAGTCGGGCTGCGCGGTGTGGGAGGTCGACGCGGACGCCCCCGCGCACCCGGACGCCCTCGCGCACCCGGGCGGCCGTGGGCACCGGATCGCCGGGTTCTCCTGCCGGCGTCTGGAGCCGGGGCCGCGGCGGCCGGGCGGCGCGGGCAAGCGGGGGCTGGACGTGACGGTGTCCGGAGCGCTGTTGCTGCTGCTGAGCCCCCTGCTGCTGGCCTGCGCGGCGGTGCTGAGGGTGGTGAGCGGTCCCGGCGTGCTGTTCCGGCAGGAGCGCGTCGGCCAGGACGGCAGGCCGTTCACGCTGCTGAAGTTCCGCACCCACCGCCCGGCCGACGAGCACGAGTCGGCGACCCGGTGGAGCGTGGCGGACGAACGCCGGATGCCGTGGTTCTGCCGCTTCCTGCGGCGCACGTCGCTCGACGAGCTGCTCCAGTTGTGGAACGTCTTCCGGGGCGACATGAGCCTGGTCGGACCGCGCCCGGAACGGCCGTATTTCGTGGCGCAGTTCAGCCGGGCCCACCCCGGCTACGCCGCCCGCCACCGGATGCCGGCCGGCATCACCGGCCTGGCCCAGATCAACGGGCTGCGCGGCGACACCTCCATCGAGGACCGGGCCCGCTTCGACAACGCCTACATCGACGACTGGTCGCTGTGGAAGGACGTGTGCATCCTGCTGCGCACGGCCGCCGCGCTCGTGCGTCCCACGGGGAGCTGAGCGCGGTGAGCGAGGTGAGCGGCCGCGCCCTGCCCCTGTGGTCCGCGGGACGCGTACGGCGTCCGGTGCCCGTGCCGGCCGTGGCCGTGGCCGTGGTCGTCGCGCTGCTCGCGCTGCCGGTCGCCCCGGGCGACGGGGGCGGCGCGCATCCGGCCGACGCGGTCTCGGCGCTGGTGGTGCTGTACTGCGCGCTGCGGCTGGTGCGGGACCGGCGGCGCCCCCTGTCCCCTACGGCGGCCGTGGTGCTCGGGCTGCCCGTGGCGGGCCTGGCCGTCGCCGCCGTGGGCGCCTCCTCGCCGGGGGCCGCGCTGACCGGCCTGGGCCGCTACCTCCAGGTCTTCGTCCTGGTCCCGGCCGCCGTACTGCTGCTGGTCCGCGACCGGGCCGGCGCGCGGCTGCTCACCTGGTCGATGGTGGGGCTCGCGGTGTGGCAGGGGGCGGTCGGCGTGCACCAGTACGCGACCGGGACCGGCGCCTCCTACCAGGGCGAGCCGGTCCGTGCGGTCGGGACCTTCGGGCCGCAGGACGTGATGGGGATGGCGACCGTCGTCTCCCTGGGGCTGGTCTGCGCGGTCGGACTCGCCCTGGGCCGGGCGCCGGTACGCCGACGGCTCCTCGCCGCCGGGTGCGCGCTCGCCCTGCTGCTGCCGCTGGCCCTGTCGTTCAGCCGCGGGGCGTGGATCGCGACGGCGGTGACGTGCGCGGTGCAGCTGATGCTGGCCGGGGTGCGCAGGGCGCTGGCGGTGGGAGCGGCCGTGGTCGCGGCGGCGGTGGTGCTGGTGGGCGGTTTCGGGGTCGGTACGGCGATGCTCCAGGAGCGGGTCGGCAGCATCACCGAGGTCGCCGACGCCCCCGACCGGTCGGTGACCGACCGCTACACGATGTGGGCGGCGGCGGCCGGTATGTGGCGGGAGCACCCGCTGACCGGCGTGGGGCTGAAGGGTTTCCCCGAACAACGCGACTCGCACGCCTCACTGGCACTGTCCTCGGGCAGCGAGACCGACGGCGCCGGTGCCGGGTACCGCAGGCAGCCGCTGCTGTCCCCGCACAACATGTACCTGCTGATCCTGGCCGAGCAGGGGCTGACCGGTCTGCTGGCACTCGCCGGGAGCTGGCTGGCGCTGCTCGTCCTCGGGCTGCGCCGGCTGCGTTCCGTGCGGCGGGAGCGGGGGGCGGTGCCGGACTGCGCGTTCGTCGCCTGCGGGCTGCTGGTGTGGCAGCTGACCGACTTCGCGTACGCCGACATCGGCGGCCCCTCGACCGTGCTGACTGCGGTGTGCTTCGGGCTGGCGGCGTGGTGGGCACTCGGGTCCGCCGCGCGGGGGGCGGCGGAACGGTGACGGCGACCGAGCCGCGTACGACGGCGAGCGGGACGGACCGGGCAACCCAGCCGCGCACGACCACGCACGCGACGCACGCGACGCACGCGACGGACGCGACGGACAGGGCGGCCGGGGCGGCCCGCCTCCCGGCCGCGAACACCGCGCCCGGAGCGGCCACCGCGGCGTTGGCCGACAGCCGCCCCTCCCGGGGCTTCCTCGCCCGCGCCGCCCTCGTCACGGCCGTGCTGTCGGTGGCCGGGTCGGTGCTCGGGCTGGCCCGGGACCAGGCGCTGGCCCGGCTGTTCGGGGCCGGCAGCGGGACGGACGCCTTCCTGGTGGCGTGGACCGTACCCGAGTTCTCGGCGACGCTGCTGATCGAGGACGGGCTGGCCTTCGCGCTGGTCCCGATGTTCAGCCTGGCCCTGGCGCGCCGTGCGCGGGACGCCCCGGGCGACCCGGTCCGCGCGCTGGTCGCCTCGACCCTGCCCCGGCTGGCCCTGGCCTTCGCCGCGGTCGGTGCGCTGGTCGCGGTCGCCGCGCCGGTGCTGGTCCGGGCCCTGGCGCCGGGGCTGCCCGACCACGCGCTCGCCGTGGACTGCACCCGGCTCACCGCCACCTGCGTCGTCAGCTTCGGGCTCGCCGGGTACTGCAGCGCGGCGCTGCGGGCGCACCGCCGGTTCCTGGCGCCGGCGGCGATCTACGTCGCCTACAACACCGGCATCATCACGGCGATGTTCGTGCTCGGCGGGCGCTGGGGGGTGCGCTCGGCGGCGGCCGGGGTCGCGGCGGGCGGTGTCCTGATGGTGGCGGCGCAGTTGCCGTCGCTGCTCCGGCAGTTGCGGCGCCGGAACGGCGACGGCCGGCCGGTGGACACCGAGAGCCGGGTCACCGCCGAGAACCGGGGGACCACCAAGAGCCGGGCCACCACCGAGAACTGGGTGACCGCCGAGAACCAGGTGACCACCGACGACCGGGTGACCACCGAACACCGGGTGACCACCGACGACCGGGCCACCACCGAGAACCGGGTGGCCAGCGACGACCGGGCGCGCCCGCTCGCCCTCGCCCTGTTCACCACCGTCCTGCTGTTCGCCCTGTGCCGTCAGTCCCAGGTCCTCATCGAGCGCTTCCTGGCCTCCGGGCTCCCCTCCGGGGCCATCTCGCACCTGAACTACGCGCAGAAGGTCGCCCAGATCCCGATGACGCTGTCGCTGATGCTGTGCACGGTCACCTTCCCGGTGGTGGCCCGCGCGCTGGCGGACGGCGACACCGTACGGGCCCGCGACCGGGTCGAGCGGGACGTGGCGCTGGCGGCCTGCCTGGTGCTGCTGGGCGCGGCCGTCGTCGTCGCCTGCGCACCGCAGATCGTCGCGCTGCTCTTCCAGCGCGGCGCGTTCACGGCGGCCGACACGGCGGCGACCGCGGGCGTCATGCGCGTGTACGCCCTCGGGCTGCTCGGCCAGACCGTGGTGGGCGCGCTGGCCCGCTCCTACTTCTCGGCGGGCCGTGCCTCCTGGTACCCGTTCGGCGCGATGGGCGTCGGCATCGCCGTCACCGCCGTCGTCGGCGCCCGCGCGGTCGGCCCGTGGGGCGTGACCGGCATCGCCGCCGCCAACGCGGCCGGCATCACCGTCACCGCGGCCCTGCTGCTCGCCGGGATGGGCCCGCGCAGCGTGCCGGTCCGCGTCCGGCGGGTCCTGGGCGACCTGGGCCGGCCGGTGCTGGCGGCGGCCGTGGCGACCGGTGCGGGCGCGCTGGCCGCGGACCGGGCCACCGTCCCCGGTGTCTCACCGGCCGGTGTCTCGATGGCCGCCGGCACCGCGACCGTCGGCGGTGTCTTCGTCCTCCTCGGCCTGGCCCTGGGCGTCCAGGGACTCGCCCCCGCCCTCGGGGCGGTCCGCCCCGTCCGTTTCCCCCGTCCCGTCACACGAAGGCACCCCCATGGCCGTTTCCGCTTCCGGTTCCCCTTCCGCAGCGACCGCTGACGCCCGCCCCGGCACCGTCCCCTGGGTGGCGATGTACCACTCCGTCGGCGACTGCTCGGACGACCCGTACCGCATCACGGTCACGCCCGGCCGGCTGGACGCGCAGCTGGGCTGGCTGCGGCGGCGCGGGCTGCGCGGCGTGCCGGTCGCCGAGCTGCTGGCCGCCCGCGCCCGGGGCGGCGGCCGGGACCTGGTGGGGCTGACCTTCGACGACGGGTACGCCGACTTCGTCGAGCACGCGCTGCCGTGCCTGCGGCGCTGGGGCTGCGGGGCGACGCTCTTCGTGCTGCCGGGGCGGCTCGGCGGCGACAACGCGTGGGACCCGCTGGGCCCGCGCAAGCCGCTGCTGACCGCCGACGGCATCCGGCGCGCCGCCGCCGAGGGTGTCGAGATCGGCTCGCACGGTCTCACCCACGTCGACCTGACCAAGACGGACGACGCCGGGCTGAGCGCCGAGACCGCCGAGAGCAGAGCGCTACTCTCGGACCTGACGGGTGCTCGGGTCACCGGCTTCTGCTACCCCTACGGCACGGTCGACGCCCGCGCCGCCGACGCCGTGCGGGCCGCCGGCTACGGCTACGCCTGCGCCATCGACCCCGGTCCGCTGACCGGCCCCTACGCCCTGCCCCGCGTGCACGTGGGCCAGAACGACACGGCCGTACGCCTGCTGCTGAAGACCCGGCTGCACCGCCTGCGCCGCCGAGCCGTGCCGGGCGTGTGAGGTGGCGGACGTGAAGGCACTGCACATCATCACGGGCCTCGGCGTCGGCGGCGCCGAGCAGCAACTGCGGCTGCTGCTGCGGCACCTCCCCGTCGACTGCGACGTCGTGACGCTCACCAACCCGGGTCCGGTCGCCGACGGACTGCTGGCCGACGGCGTGAACGTCGTCCACCTCGGTATGACCGGCAACCGCGACGTGTCCGCGCTGCCCCGCCTCGCCCGCCTCATCCGGGCCGGCGGATACGACCTCGTACACACCCACCTCTACCGCGCCTGCCTCTACGGCCGGATCGCCGCCCGCCTGGCCGGCGTACGCGCGGTCGTCGCCACCGAGCACTCCCTCGGCGACTCCCAGATGGAGGGCCGCCCGCTCACCCCGGGCGTCCGGGCCCTGTACCTGGCCGGGGAGCGGCTGGGCAGCGCCACGGTCGCCGTCTCCCCCACCGTCGCCGACCGGCTGCGGCGCTGGGGCGTGCCCGCGCCCCGCATCGAGGTCGTCCCCAACGGCGTCGACCTGGCCCGCTTCCGCTTCGACCCGGTCCAGCGCCTGCGCACCCGGCGCCGCCTCGGCCTGCCGGAGGGCGCCTACGTCGTCGGCGGCGTCGGCCGGCTGACGGCGGCGAAGCGGTTCGACGTCCTGGTCCGCGCCCTCGCCCGGCTGCCGGCCGACTGCTGGCTGCTGCTGGTGGGCGGCGGCCCCGAGGAGCACCTGCTGCGCCGCACCGCCCGCGAGGCCGGGGTCGGCGACCGGGTGCTGCTCACCGGCGAACGCCCCTGCCTCCCCGACGGCTCCACCGGCCCCGACCTGCCCGCGCTGGCCGCCGCGATGGACGTCCTCGCGTCGCCGTCGCCCGAGGAGGCCTTCGGCCTGGCCGCCGTGGAAGGGCTCGCGTCCGGACTGCCGGTGCTGTACGCCTCCTGCCCGGCGATCGAGGACCTGCCCCCGGGGTCCGCGCCCACGGCACGGCACGTCGGCGGCGGCGCCGGGGAGTTCGCACGCGCCCTGGTTGAGGTCCGCGCGTCCGGCGGCACGGTCACCGGCCCGCGCAGCGCGCCCGAGGCGGCCCGCCGCTACTGCGTCACCCGCAGCGCCGCCCGGCTGTTGGACGTGTACGCGACCACCCTCACGCATCCGTCGTCCCCGCCCCCGGCAATCCAGGGAGTCAGTTCCGCATGACCGAGCCCCTCACCCAGTCCCCGGCGGAGCACGAGGCCGCACCCGAGGCCGAGGCACCCGCCCGCCGACGCCGTACCCCGGCCGCCCTGCGCCGCGTGCTGCGCCGCACCCCTTCCCAGCCGCCCTGGTCCCCGCCGGCGGCCGGCCTCCCCGCCCCCGGCAATCCAGGGAGTCAGTTCCGCATGACCGAGCCCCTCACCCAGTCCCCGGCGGAGCACGAGGCCGCACCCGAGGCCGAGGCAC
>NZ_JBICYB010000036.1:0-26927 GCF_043200575.1 Streptomyces sp. NPDC048392 | reverse complement strand
ACCCGCCCGCCGACGCCGTACCCCGGCCGCCTTGCGCCGCGTGCTGCGCCGCACCCGTTCCCTGCCGCCCTGGTCCCCGCTCGCGGCCGGCGTCCTCGCCGGCGGGCTGCTCGGCGCCGGGTACGGCCTTGCCGCCACCCCGCAGTACACGGCGACCGCTTACGTCGTCGCCGTCCCCACCGACAAGTCCGACCCGGCGTCCGCGCTGGGCTTCGCCCAGGCCTACGGCCGGGTCGCCACGCAGCTCGCGGTGCTCGGGGACGCGCAGATGTGGGCCCACGTGCCGGTGGCGACGCTGGAACGGAGTGTCCGCACCGCGACCTCGCCGGACGCGCCCATGGTCTCGGTGACGGCGGCCTCCGCCCACCCGGAGGAGGCCGCCGACATGGCCAACGCGGTCGCCCGCGCCCTGACCCGGCACGCGGAGGCCTCGGCCGACGACACCCACGTGGAGCTGCGGCAGTTCGCCCGGGCCACCGAGCCCACCGAGGCGTCCTCGGCGTCCGCCTCCGTGACGGGCCTGGTGGGCGCCGCCGCGGGCGGTCTGCTGGGCGGGCTGGCCCTGCTGGTCCGGCCGCGCCGCACCGCGCGGGAGCCCGGCCGGGCGGCGGCCGTCCCCGGGCCGGCGTCGGCGGCCGACGTCCGCGGACAGCTGTGACGTACCCGAGGTTGCCGCACCCGGACGCGCTGCCGACCGGATACACGACCGAACTGGTCACCGACGAGGGCGCCTTCGCCGAGCTGGCCCCGCAGTGGGGGCGGCTGTACGGCCGGTGCGCCGCCGCGACCCCGTTCCAGAGCCACGCCTGGCTGCTGTCCTGGTGGCGTTCGTACGGCGCGGACGGCCGCCTGCGGCTGGTGCTGGCCCGCGACGGCCGCGAACTGGTCGCCGCCGCGCCGCTGACGCTCGTACGGCACCCGGTGCCGGCGCTGGTGCCGCTGGGCGGAGCGATCTCCGACTACGGGGACGTCCTGCTGGACGACGAGCGCGGCGGGGACGCGGTGACCGCGCTCACCGCGGGTCTCGCCGCGGCGGCCCGCACCGCGCTGGTCGACCTGCGCGAGGTACGGCCGGGCGCCGCCGCCGAACGGGTCTACGAACGCTGGCGCGGGCCGCGCCGCCGACTGGCCGACTCCCTGTGCCTGGAGCTGCCCGCCCTCACGATGGACGAACTGGTCGCCCGGCTGCCCTCGGCCAAGGCCAGGCAGCGGGTCCGCGCCCAGCTGCGCCGGCTGGACGCGCTCGGCGTCAAGAGCCGGACCGTCCTGCCCGACGAGGCCGACGCGGCCCTGCGGCGGCTCCTCGAACTGCACCGGTCGCAGTGGCAGGGGCGGAAGGTGACCGGCGAGCACCTGCGCACCCGGTTCCGCGAGCACCTGGTGCGGGCGGTGGGACCGATGGTGCGTTCCGGGGACGCGGTGGTCACCGAGTTCCGGATGGACGACGAGGTGGTGGCCGTGGACGTGACGCTGCTGTCGCGCCGGCTGTCCGGCGGCTACCTGTACGGCGCCCACCCCCGGCTGCGGGAGCGGAAGGCGGACGTGGCGGTGATGCTGCTGGACGCGTGCGCCGGGCACGCCCGGCAGCCGGGGCGCCACACGCTGAGCCTGCTGCGGGGCAACGAACCGTACAAGCACCACTGGCGCCCGGAACCGGTGGCGAACCAGCGGCTGCTGCTGGCCCGCCGACGCACGGCCCCGCTGCTGGCGGCGGCCCTGGGCGACGCCGCCGCGCGACGGCGGGGCAAGGAGCTGCTGCGGCGGCGGGCGGAGCGGAAGGAGCGCGACGGTGGCGGCAGCACCTGACCGGCCCCGCCGCCGTCGCGCCCGCCGCTCGGCGCTACTTGCCGCGCGAGTACCAGTCCAGACGCACGCACAGCTTCCCGCCGAGCCAGTACTCGACCCAGTCGCCCAGCTCCAGCGGCGAGCAGTCGGCCGGGGACGGGGTGGACGGCACCGGGGGCACGGGCGGCGCGGTGGGTGTGGTGGGCGCGGTGGGTGTGGTGGGCTCCGGGACCACCGGGTCCTGCTCGTCGGTGCGGCCGAAGAGCACGGACCGGTAGACGGCGGTGGAGCGGGGGTTGTCGTCGCACTGCCACACGCCGTGCGGGCAGTAGTCGGTGACCGTGTTGTACACGGGTTCGTGCTCGTCCATCCAGGCGAGCATGCGCCGCATGTACGCGGCGTTGTCGCCGTTGCGGAACAGCCCCCATTCCGGATAGGAGAGGGGCTTGCCGTGCGCCTTCGCGAAGTCCACGTGCGCCTGGAGTCCGTAGGGCTCCTTCACCTGTTCGTCGAACGTCGTTCCGCGTGGCTGGTCGTACGAGTCCATGCCGATGATGTCGACGGTGGCGTCGCCCGGATAGCACCGGGTCCACGGCACCGCGTCCCGGCCGCGGCTGGGCGCGAAGTCGAACCGGAACCTCTGGCCTGGCACCGCGCGCATGGTGGTGACGATCCGGTTCCAGTACGTCTTCCAGGCCTCGGGGTCGGGTCCGCAGCGGTGGGTGTAGGTGGTGCCGTTCATCTCCCAGCCGAGCACGAGGACCGTGTCCGGCACCTCCAGTGCGACGAGGCGTTCGGCGAGGGCGCGGAAGTGGTGGTCGAAGCGTCCGGCGGCGCCCTGGCGCAGCAGTTCGCGCACCTCGTCGTCGTCGACGTGCTCCTCGTTGCGCTCCATCATGGGCACGTTGAGGACGAACATCCGGTCGGCCTTGCGGGTGCGCCAGTCGGCCCACACGTCGAGGAAGCCGGGGGCGCCCTCGATGTTGCTCCAGCGGTCGCCGGGCAGGTAGGTGTGGCCGACGCGAAGTTCGGCGTCGCCCAGCCAGTGGCTCAGCGCGGCCATCCGGGCCACGCCGCGCGGGCCGTAGTCCAGGTACGCGCCGAAGGCCGGGCCGGGGACGGGCGCGGCCGGTTCACCGGCGGCGACCCCGGGGCCCGCGGCCAGGAGCGCCGCCGCCGCGACCATCGCCGCCGCGGCGTGCGCCGGCCGCCTGGACCGGGTCCGTGAGTGCCGTACGGCCATGCCGGCTCCTTTCGCCGTTGTATCGCTCTCCGTTACTGACACTCAGTCATATGAAATGCCATCACGCCACCGCCGTTACGGCTTTCGAGTGCGCCGATCGCCCGCACCGGTGAACCGAATCGGCAGACGCTCGAACGAGCTCGAATACGAAGGAAGTCTCCCGTGTCGCTGTTCGACACCCGTGTCCCCGCCGTGCTGCTGCGGACCGACCGGAATCCCTTTCACCACGGAACGCTGGGTGCCGTGCGTTCGCTCGGCCGCGCGGGGGTGGAGGTGCACGTGGTCGCCGACTGCGCGCAGAGTCCGGTCCGCGCCTCCCGCTATCTGAGCCGGCTGCACACCCCGCCGCCGCCCGGCGCGTCGCCCGCCGACATCACGGTGGCCCTGCTCCGCGTCGCCGCGCGGATCGCGCGGCCCGCCGTACTGATTCCGCTGGACGACGCGTGTGCCGTGGCGGTGGGCCGGGCGCGCGCGGAACTGGCGCCCGCGTATCTGCTGCCCGACCAGCCGGGTGAGCTCGCGGAGCGCGTGGCGGACAAGGCGGAACTGGCCGCGGTGTGCGCGTCCCTGGATCTCCCGCACCCGCGGACCCTGGTCCCGGACGGCGCGGCCGAGGCCGCGCGTGCCGCCTGGCGGCTGGGCCTGCCGGTGGTGGCGAAGTGGAGCCGGCCCTGGCTGGTGCCCCCGGGCGGCGGGCTGCGCAGCACGGTGCTGGTGCGTTCGGCGCGGGAGGCCGGGGAGCTGTACCGGCGGGCCGAGGAGGCGGGCAGCCGGCTGCTGCTCCAGGCGTTCCTGCCGCCGGGCCCCGACCGGGACTGGTTCTTCCACGGGTACGCCGACCGCTCGGGCGCGGTCCGGGCGGGCGGCCCCGGCCGCAAGACCCGGGCCAGGCCGCGCGGCGCCGGTCTGACGGCGGTGGGCCGCTGGACGCCGAACCCGCAGGTGCAGGCGCTCGCCGAGCGGGTCACCGCGGAGCTGGGCTACCGGGGCGTCTTCGACCTCGACTTCCGGCGCTGCGGCACGACGGGCCGCTACCACCTGCTGGACTTCAACCCGCGCCCCGGCGCCCAGTTCCGGCTGTTCACCGACACGGCCGGGCTGGACGTCGTACGGGCCCTGCACCTGGACCTGACCCACCGGCCGCTGCCGGAGGGGGCGCCGCGGCCGGGGCGGGCGTTCGTGGTGGAGAACTACGCGCCGTTGAGCGCCCTGCGTCCGGCGCGTGAGGGACGCGAGCTGGCCTGGCACGCCCGGGACGACCGGGCGCCCGGCCGGGCCCTGTGGGCGCTGTGGGGCCGTCATGTGAGCGCCCGGCTGCGGGACCGCGTGCGGCGGAGCGACGCCCGGCCGGGGACCGGGGCTCCGGCCCGGGCCCGCGTCGTGCGCCAGGCCTCCGCCCCACCCGCGGACCGCACCGGCCGCTCCGACCGCCCGGAGGAGGACCGGGCGGGCAGCCACTGACGCACGGCGTTCCCGGGCGCGGGCCCCGCGTCCGGGATACGGCGACGACGCCCCCGGTGGCCCGTGTGGGCCGACCGGGGGCGTCGGGGTGAGCGGGGGCGCGGGGTCAGCGGCCGGCGGCGGCCCGGCCCCGGCGGTACAGGATCGCGCCACCGGCGATCAGCACGGCACCGGCGGCCGCGGCACCCAGCGTGCCCTCACTGCCGGTCTCCGCCAGGACGGGCGGCTGCTCCGTCTGGGCGGCCGGCGGGGTGTGCTCCTCCTCGGCGGGCGGCGGGTGCTCCTCCTCCCCGGAGGGCGGGGGCTGCTCCTCGCCGGTGGGCGGCGGCGGCTTCTCGTCGCCGGGGGGTGTGGTGGGGGGCGGCTCCTCCTCGCCGTAGCCGGGGGGTTCTTCCGAGGTGTTCTCGCACTCGTTGCCGAAGACCGGGTTGAGCGCGGCGATCACGTCGACGGTGTTGCCGCAGAGGTTCACCGGCACGTCGACGGGGACCTGCGCGTTGTTGCCGGAACCGACGCCGGGCGAGCCCTCGGTCACGCCGTCCGCGTGGGAACCGGACGAGGCCGGGGCGTCCTCGCCGTCCGCGTGGGCGCCGGACGAGGCCGGGGCGTCCTCGCCGTACCCGCCGCCGGAGCCCTCCTTCCGCTCCTGCGAGCTGTTCTCGCACTCGTTGCCGAAGGCGGGGTTCAGCGCGGCGATCACGTCGACGGTGTTGCCGCAGGCGTTCACGGGCACGTCGATGGGGGCCTGGACGGCGTTGCCGGACGCGGCGCCCGGCGAGTTCTTGGCGACTCCGTCCGCATGCGAGTCGGCAAGGGCGGGGCTGCCGCACAGGGAAAGGATGCCCGTCGCGGCGGCAGCCGCGACCATCCCCCTGCTCAGGGTCTGTCGCACTCTGGTTGTCTTCCTGCTTGTAGAGATGAGAGATGGCTGGAGAACGATCTGGGGGACGGGCCGCAGAAAGGGGAAAGACCGGCCCCGAACCAAACGAGTTGGCCAAGGCCGGCCGTGACGCAGCCGGTCGGTGTGGAACGACGTCAGTCGTTCACGCACACGTTGCCGAACGCGGGGTTCAGCAGACCAACAACGTTGATGGTGTTGCCGCACACGTTGACGGGAACGTGCACGGGGACCTGGACGACGTTGCCGGACAGGACGCCCGGGGAGCCTACGGCGGCACCCTCGGCACCGGCGTCGGCGAAGGCCGGGGCGGCCATGCCGAGGGCCATGATCGCGCCCGCGACGACAGCAGCGCTCTTCTTCATGAACTTTCCCTTCTCTGCGGTCATGCCTGAATGACGGCCGAAACCGCGCGAGCACAGCATTGACGGCTCGCACCATGACCTGCAGCCTGCAAACGAGGAATTGACGGCCGGAGAAACTACCGAACGTGGGACACCCCGAAATTCACTCGGATGCCTCACGAAACGGTCCAACCGTTCCCCCAGGAGAGCGACGACGTCCATCCGCTCCCCGGCGAAATCCCGGCCCGTGCACGGCCGGGCGGCCCGCGGAGAAGTCAGCGGGCCGCCCGGACCGGGCGGGATGCGGCTCAGCCCTCGCCGTTCGCCGACAGGACGGACAGGTCCTCCAGGACGTGCGAGACGGCACCGTCGCGCTTGGCCTGGGTGGAGTTGTCCGCGCACTGCTGGTTCAGGTCGTCCGCCAGGACGTTGATGTCCTGGATCGGGACCAGGTTGACGACGGCGACGTTGACGTCCTCGACACCCAGGCACGGCTTGTTCAGCGTGCCCTCGACCAGCGACAGCTGGGGGCTCATGTCACCCTTGGTCGCCGAGTTGCCGAACGACGACGAGGCGCCGTTGCCGTTGGCCACGGCCGGCCCGTTGTCGTCCCCGATGGCCAGGGCCTGGGGAGCGGCGGCAGCCGACATGCCGATCACAGAAGCGGCAGCCGCCGCGGCGACCATTGCCTTCTTGAGCACTTCGCGTTCCTTTCGTCGTAGCGACGCACTGTCCTACGGCCTCATCAACCCGGTGGGCCGGGATTGGTTGCGGGCGTTCACCCGGTTGGCCCGCACGGGATCTCGGAAACGCCGCGAAATCCGCCGGAACAGCGGGGGGAATCGCGGACCCGTACACATTTCCCGTTGTCCGCCGACGGAGTGAACGGGAGAAACCCGACCGGACCCACGGAGTTGACCAGTGAGCTCCGGTGGACGGGGTTTCCTCAGAAAGGACTGGCCAGTGATCAAGAAGGTAGTTGCCTACGCGGCGATCGCCGCCTCCGTCATGGGCGCCTCCGCTGCCGCGGCCCCGCAGGCGATGGCGATCGGCGACGACAGTGGGCCCGTCTCCGCCAACGGGAACGGCGCTTCGCAGTACTTCGGCAACTCGGCGACCCACGGCAACATGAGCCCCCAGATGGCGCTCATCCAGGGGTCGTTCAACAAGCCGTGCATCGCGGTCAGCGACATCCCCGTCAGCGTCGTCGGTCTGGTGCCGATCCAGGACATCCCGATCCTGTCGGACGACCTGAACCAGCAGTGTGCCGAGAACTCCACACAGGCCAAGCGCGACGGTGCGCTGGCCCACCTCCTGGAGGACGTCTCGATCCTGTCCTCCAACGGCGAGGCCGGCGGCAAGGGCTGACATCGGCCGGGGGGGGGCGGGCCGCCGGGCACCTCGGCGGCCCGCCCCTTTCGCATGCCCCGGTGGGCCGCCGCGGGTCAGCCTCGCGGCGTCGCGTACAGCGCCTCGATCTCGTCCGCGTACGCCGCGACGGCCGCGTGCCGCCTCACCTTCAAAGAGGGCGTCGGCAGCCCGTTCTCCTCGGTGAACTCGCCCTCGACCAGCCGGAAGGCGCGGATCGACTCGGCAACGTGCGGCACGCGGCCTTGCGGCGGGGTCTCGGAGCGGGCACGGGGGCGGCCGTCCGAGGACCTGCCTGGACCGGCAGGCGATCCCCCGGCGGCCTAGTAGGGCTTCGTCAGGTAGCCCGACTAGGAGACGATGTCCTTGCGGGCGAAACCCCTGAAGGCCAGGGCGAACAGCACGAGCGCGTACGTCACCGAGACCGCGGTGCCCTGGATCATGCCCGACCACTCCGGGTTCGGCTGGACGGCGTCCGCCCAGGCGAACTGCCAGTGCGCGGGCAGGAAGTCGCGCCAGTGGCCCAGCGCGGTCACGGCGTCCAGGACGTTGCCGACGATGGTGAGTCCGACGGCGCCGCCGACCGCGCCGAGCGGTGCGTCGGTGCGGGTCGACAGCCAGAACGCGAGCCCCGCGGTGACGAGTTGGGACACGAAGATGTACGCCACGACCACCACCAGGCGCTGTGCGGCCGTGCCCGGGGCGAGCGAACCGCCCGTGGGGATGGCCAGCGGTCCCCAGCCGTAGGCGACCGTGCCCACGGCCAGCGCCACCAGGGGCAGCAGCACCATCGCGGCCAGGCTCAGCCCGAGCCCGACGGTCAGCTTGGACGCGAGCAGCCGGGCGCGCGGCACCGGCGCGGCGAGCAGGTAGCGCAGTGAGGACCAGCTCGCCTCGGAGGCCACGGTGTCCCCGCAGAACAGGGCGACCGGGACGACCAGCAGGAAGCCCGCCGAGACGAAGAGGTTGACCGCGGCGAAGTTGGCGCCGGAGGCGGTGGCGGTGTCCATCAGGGTGATGCGGTCGCCGGGGCCCTCCGGTTCTCCGCCGATCGCGAAGGCGACGACGAGGACGAACGGCAGGACGGCGAGGATCGCGCCCATGACCAGGGTGCGGCGCCGCTTGAGCTGGCGCGCCAGCTCCACCCGCGGGGGCAGCGTGCGGCCCGCCCGGTAGCCGTACGCGGACTCGGACTCGGACGCGGACGCCGGTGCGGACTCGGGCGCGGGCCCGGTCGTGGCCGGCTCGGTGCGGGTGCTCACGCGGAACCTCCGATCAGGGTGAGGAAGGCGTCCTCCAGGCGGCGGTGCGGGCCGACCGACGCCACGGGGATCTCCAGCCGGACCAGTTCGGCGACCAGGCCGGGCGCGGTGCCGCCGGTGTCGAGGCGGACCAGGAGGCCGTCGTCGGTGGGCACGACCGAGGCCACGCCCGGCAGGGCCGCGACCTTGTCCACGAGCGGTTCGTCCACCGGCAGGCCGGTGCCGACGAGGAGGGTGTCGCCGGAGCCGATGATCTCGGCGACCGGGCCCGCCTGGACCAGTCGGCCCCGGTCCATGACCACGAGGTGCGTGCAGGACTGCTCGACCTCGGCCAGCAGGTGACTGGAGACGATCACGGTACGGCCGGCCGCCGCGTAACGGGTCATCACCTCGCGCATCTCGCGGATCTGCGGCGGGTCCAGACCGTTGGTCGGCTCGTCGAGGATCAGCAGGTCGGGCAGGCCCAGCATGGCCTGGGCGATGGCGAGGCGCTGGCGCATGCCCTGGGAGTAGGTGCGCACCGCGCGGGCGAGCGCGTCGCCGAGGCCGGCGGTCTCCAGGGCCTCGTCCAGGTGGGAGTCCCCGGGCGGGCGGCCCGTCGCCCGCCAGTACAGCTCCAGGTTCTCCCGGCCGGACAGGTGCGGCAGGAAGCCCGCGCCCTCGACGAAGGCGCCGACCCGGGACAGCACCGGGGCGCCGGGCCGGACGGCGTGGCCGAAGACCCTGATCCCGCCGTCGTCCGGCTTGATCAGGCCCATCAGCATCCGCAGGGTGGTCGTCTTGCCCGCGCCGTTGGGTCCGAGCAGGCCGAGCACCTGCCCCCTCTCGACGCGGAAGGACAGCTCCCGTACGGCGTACTGCTCGGGGGACCCGGCGTAGCGCTTGCTCAGGCCGGTGATCTGCAGGGGCACGTCGGCCGGGGCGGGATCCGGCGCGGGCGCGGCGGTGCGGCGACGACCCGTCCACAGCAGGGCCAGGGCGGCGGCGGCACCGGCCGGGGGCAGCCACCACACCCACGCCGGGAGCGGGGCGGCGGCGGTGGTCACGCCGGGGGCGGTCGGCACTCCCAGGTCGCCCTTCAGGGAGACGGTGTACGTCGCCGGGGCGGCCGGTGAGGCGTAGCCGAGGTCGGTGGAGGCGAGGACCAGGCGGAGGCGGTGGCCCTTCTCCACCTCGTGGTCGATCGCCGGGAGGGCGACCGTCACGTCCCTGCCCTCCTTGGCATCCTCGACGCGGACGGGAGTGACCAGCTGGGAGGGGAGCACAGGCGCGGTGGAGCCGGGGCCGACGTCGTACACCTTGGCGAAGAGGACGGCGTCCTCGCGGGTGGAGCGGACGTGGACGGTGGCCGTCGGTGAGCCGGTGACGCGCAGGTCGTCCGTCAAGGGGGCCGACTCGAAGGCGGCGTACTGGCCGGGGAAGTCCAGGGACACCCCGACGCCGAGCGAGGAGAGCTGGGAGAGCCCCGTGGCGCCGCCGAGGCCGGGGAGGGCGGAGACGGCGGGCGGGTTGGCACCGGCGGGGTTGTCGGCGTTCTGCTCGTGGCCGCGCAGGGGCACGGAGCGCCGCCCGTTCGACAGCCCCGGGTAGTGGTCGGCGCTCGCGCCGCGCAGCTGTGCCCGTCCGTCGGTGGAGTCGACGCCTCCGGTGCGGGTGACGCGGAAGGCCGGGCCGGTGTCGGCGCTCTTGTCGTCCTTGAGGTAGCGGTCGAACCAGGTGTCCACGCGTGCCTGGACGCGGTCGCTCTCCAGGTCGCCGCCGTCGTGCCCGCCCGCGATCCAGTCGACGTCCACGGGGGCGCCGTTCGCCCGGATCGCCTCGGCCGCGGCGTCGGCCTGGCCGAGGGGGAACAGGGAGTCGGTCTGGCCCTGCGTCAGCAGGGTGGGCACCTTGATGCGGTCGCCCACGGCCTGCGGGCTGCGCTCCGCGAGGAGCTTCACCGCCTCCGCGTCGGGCGTGCCGGACTCGGCGACCCGTTGGTACATGCGGCACAGGTCCGCCTCGAACCGGTCGCAGCCGCCGCCCGTGTTGACGAAGATGCCGGCCCACAGCTTCTTGAAGACGCCGTTCGGGAACAGCGCGTCCGCGAGGTTCCAGTACGTGATCGCCGGGGCGACGGCGTCGACCCGGGTGTCGTGCCCGGCGGCGAGCAGCGCGATCGCGCCGCCGTAGGAGCCGCCCGCGATGCCCACGCGGGGGTCGCCGTCCTCGTCGAGCTGGACCTGGGGCTGCCGCGCGAGCCAGTCGATCAGCCGGGACACGTCGGCGACCTCGCCGTCCGGCGCGTTCAGCCCGATCTTCCCCGTGGAGCCGCCGAAGCCGCGTGCGGACCAGGTGAGGACCGCGTACCCGTCCCGGGCGAGGTCCTCGGCCTGATTGCGCGCGTCCGCCTTGCTGCCGCCGAAGCCGTGCGCGAGCAGGACGGCCGGGCGGCGGCCGCCGGAGCCCGCCGTGAAGTACGAGGTGTCCAGGCGCACGCCGTCGCCCACGGCCACGACCCGGTCGGCGCGCCGCACGGGGGCCGGGTCGTCAACGGCGACGGCCGTCCATGTCCCGGCGCCGGCGAGCACGACGACGGCGGCCGCGGCGGAGAGCATCCGCCGCGGCCCCCGTAGCAGCCCTCGCACGCGGGGCAGTCGGAGATCCATGGGTCAACGGTACGGGCCGCCGCCGACGACGGGGGCCCTCCCGGGGCTGAACCGGCGGCCTCCCACGGACGTACGGGGCCGGTGCCGCGTACCGCGGACGCGGTAGGCCGGTCGCCGCCCGTCAGGCTGTCACGGCCCGAAGGGCCGTCACGGCCCGGCGGGCTCGCGGACGTCCTGCGGGCCGGTCACCAGCCGGCGCGTCTCGCGGTGCGGGCGCAGGTACAGGGGGTCCGGTACAGGGTGGCGACGGCCGCGATGCCGCCGGTCAGTTCGGTCGGGTCGGACGCGCCGACCGTGAGGGCGACGACCGGGACCAGGACGCCGGCCCGCGGCAGGGCCGAGAAGACGCGAAGGTGCCTCCGTCCCGCCGGGAGCGGGACGGAGGCACCCTGTGTGTCAGTGGTTGCGCGGGAAGCCCAGGTCCACGCCCGCCGGGGCGTCGGCCGGGTCCGGCCAGCGGGTGGTGACGACCTTGCCGCGGGTGTAGAAGTGCGTGCCGTCGTTGCCGTAGACGTGGTGGTCGCCGAAGAGCGAGTCCTTCCAGCCGCCGAAGGAGTGATAGCCCACGGGGACCGGGATCGGCACGTTCACGCCGACCATGCCGGCCTCGACCTCCAGCTGGAAGCGGCGGGCCGCGCCGCCGTCCCGGGTGAAGACCGCGGTGCCGTTGCCGAACGGCGAGGCGTTGATGAGCGCCACGCCCTCCTCGAACGTCTCGGCGCGCAGCACGCACAGGACCGGGCCGAAGATCTCGTCCCGGTACGCCTTCGCGGTGGTCGGCACCCGGTCGAGCAGGGAGATGCCGATC
Organism: Streptomyces sp. NPDC048392; assembly: GCF_043200575.1. Taxonomy (NCBI): domain Bacteria; kingdom Bacillati; phylum Actinomycetota; class Actinomycetes; order Kitasatosporales; family Streptomycetaceae; genus Streptomyces; species Streptomyces sp. NPDC048392. The sequence continues at coordinate 15,110 of NZ_JBICYB010000036.1, read as the reverse complement.
CAGTGGCCGTCCTCGTGGCCGTCGACCGTGTACCCGGTGCCGTCCAGGACGACCTCGCAGCCCTCGGCCGCCGCGCCCTCGACGTAGGTGGCCACCCTGTCGCGGTGGGCCTTGGTGATCAGGGGGCCCATCTCGGACGTCGGGTCGTCGCCCGGACCGATCTTGATCTTCTCGGCGCGCTCGCGGATCTTCTCGACCAGTTCGTCGCCGATCGCGCCGACCGCGACGACCGCGGAGACGGCCATGCAGCGCTCGCCGGCCGAGCCGTAGGCCGCGCTCACCGCCGCGTCGGCCGCCGCGTCGAGGTCGGCGTCGGGCAGCACCAGCATGTGGTTCTTGGCGCCGCCCAGTGCCTGGACGCGCTTGCCGTTCGCGGAGGCGGTGGCGTGGATGTGGCGGGCGACGGGGGTCGAGCCGACGAAGGACACGGCCTTGACGTCCGGGTGCCCGAGGAGGCGGTCGACGGCCACCTTGTCGCCGTGCACGACGTTGAAGACGCCGTCCGGCAGACCGGCCGCGGAGAGCAGTTCGGCGACCTTCACGGCGGCCGACGGGTCCTTCTCGCTGGGCTTGAGCACGAAGGTGTTGCCGCAGGCGATGGCGATCGGGAACATCCACAGCGGCACCATCGCCGGGAAGTTGAACGGCGTGATGCCCGCGACCACCCCGAGCGGCTGCCGGATCGAGGACACGTCGACGCGGGTGGCGACCTGCGTCGACAGCTCGCCCTTGAGCTGCACGGTGATGCCGCACGCCAGGTCGACGATCTCCAGGCCGCGCGCGACCTCGCCGAGCGCGTCGGAGTGCACCTTGCCGTGCTCGGCGGTGATCAGCTCGGCGATCTCGTCGCGGTGCTCGTCCAGCAGCGCGCGGAACCTGAAGAGGATCGAGGTGCGCTGCGCCAGCGAGGACTGGCCCCAGGTCAGGTACGCCTCCTTGGCGGCGGCGACCGCGGCGTCCACCTCGTCGACGGAGGCGAAGGCGACCTTGGTGGTGACCGCGCCCGTCGCCGGGTTCGTCACCGGCCCGTACGTGCCCGAGGCGCCTTCGGCGGTCTTGCCGCCGATCCAGTGGTTGACGATGTGCGTCATGACCGAGAACTCCTTCACAGATGGCGGCGACGGGTCGAGACGTGCCGTGGGTGCTGTCCACGGGCCGTGACCGGGGACGGTCGGGTCGCGGTCGCGGCCATGACTCCATCCCAGCAGCCGGGCGCCGCGGGCGCGCCCGACACTGTGTCTGCGGTTCGGGTGTCCGCGTAGACACGTGGGGCAGTGCGGGCGGCGCGTGCCCCGGCGGGACGGGGAGCACACGGGCATCCACGACGCGGGAACCTCCGGCGCGGAGCCGGTGCGAGCGGGGAGTTGGCGCTCGTGCCTCGCTCCTGCCAGGGCGAGGCCGCCTTCCCGCGCCGGAGGCGTTCGGTGGGGGAACCGGCGCCCGGACCGTGTGCCATCGGGCCGTGCGCCATCGCGTTCCCTTCTTGGCCGCCCTTGCGTCTCCCCGGTTTCTAGCCTCGTACGCGCGGCCTGTCAATGTTTTGTCCGGACATTCGGACGACTTGCTCCGAGTGGCGGTGCGGGCGGCCGGTCCGGCGGCGGTCCCGTGACCGGCGGCGGGGGCGTACGGCGGAGCGTGTCCGTCCGCCGCAGTCAACGCGCCGCGCCTGAACGACGGCGTACGCCTGTGTGGCACTCGTGTCACAAAAGCGCCCCCTTGGTCACACATGTCACGCGCACGCGGGTCTTCCGTCACACCCGGGAACGGCCCCTGACCGCCCCCCGCCGCGCGTCGTTCACCCGGAACAGGCTTGGTGATCGCCAGCGCGCGTCCGGCTCCCCCCGGCGGCCGTCCCCGGTCGCCGCCGTGGCGCGCGCGGGGAGGTGCGACTAGTGACCGACCGAAGGCTCTGGTCCTACAAGGACATCGCGGCCCACATCCGGGTCCAGCCGGACACCGTGCGGTCGTACCGCAAACACGGGCTGCTGCCCCCGCCCGACCACGTGGAGGGCGGGAAGCCCTACTGGTACGCGGACACCGTCCGGGCCTGGGTGGCGTCCCGGCCCCGCAACCGGAACCGGTAGAGCGGAAAAGCGTTCTGTGCCCCACGGCCTCGTGGGGCACAGTGCCGTGCATGGACTTCTCCGTGAAACCCGTCCTGACCGGCGAGACAGCCGTCCTGCGGCCGTTCACCGCCGCGGACGCCGACGTGATGTGGGAGATCGTCAACGATCCCGAGGTGCGGCACTTCACCGGCCCGCCGGGGCGCGCACTCACCCCGGAAGTGCTGCGTGACTGGTACGGCTCGCGAGGCACGCGGCCCGACCGGCTCGACCTGGCGGTCACCGATCCCGCCGACGGGGAGGTCCTCGGCGAGGTGGTGCTCCACGACTGGGAGCCCGAGAACCGTTCCTGCACCTTCCGCACCCTGATCGGCGCGCGCGGACGCGGCCGGGGGGTCGGCACCGGTGCGGCCCGGCTGATCGTCGGACACGGCTTCGAGGAACTCGGCCTGCACCGCATCCAGCTGGACGCCTACGGCTACAACCACCGGGCCCTGCGGGTGTACGAGAAGGTCGGGTTCGTGACGGAGGGACTGCGACGCGAGGCGGAGTGGCGCGACGGCGCCTGGGTGGACGAGGTGCTGATGGCCGTCCTCGACCACGAGTGGTCCGTCCACCGCGGGTACCCCGCCGCCGGTGTCACGGCTCGATGACCGTCACCCCGGCACCGGGTGCCGCTCCCATCGCCGCCAGGGCCGCCGGGACCGCGTCCAGCCCGATGGTGGACGTCACCAGCAGATCGGGCCGGAGTGCTCCCGCGCGGACCAGCTCCAGCATCGGCGGGTAGGTGTGGGCGGCCATCCCGTGACTGCCGAGGAGTTCGAGCTCCAGGGCGACGGCGCGGGCCATCGGCACCGGTGTGGTGCCGTCCGGCGAGGGCAGCAGCCCGACCTGGACGTGCCGGCCCCTGCGGCGCAGGCCGTTGACGGACGCGGCGCAGGTGACGGGTGAGCCGAGGGCGTCCAGGGAGAGGTGGGCGCCGCCGCCGGTGAGGTCGCGGACGGCCGCCGCGGTGTCCGGCGTCGAGGCCGCGTCCACGCACTCCACCGCGCCGAGGGTCCGGGCCAGTTCCAGCGCCCCGGCCGACACGTCCACGGCGACGACCCGGGCGCCCGAGGCCGCGGCGATCATCACCGCGGACAGTCCCACGCCCCCGCAGCCGTGCACCGCGACCCACTCCCCCGCCGTGAGGCGCCCCTGCTGCGTCACGGCCCGGAAGGCGGTGGCGAACCGGCAGCCGAGCGAGGCGGCGGTCGCGTCCGGGATGCCCTGCGGTACGGCGACGAGATTGACGTCGGCGTGGTCGAGCGCCACGTACTGGGCGAAGGACCCCCAGTGCGTGAAACCCGGCTGGGTCTGGCGCTCGCACACCTGCTGGTCCCCCGCCGCACACGCCGCGCAGCTCCCGCAGGCGCAGACGAAGGGGGCGGTCACCCGGTCGCCGGACCGCCACCGGGTCACCCGGTCGCCGACCGCCTCGACGACACCGGCGAGTTCGTGACCGGGTACGTGCGGAAGGGCGATGTCCGGGTCGTGGCCCTGCCAGCCGTGCCAGTCGCTGCGGCACAGTCCCGTGGCGCCGACCCGGACCACGACGCCGTGCGGCGCGGGCTCCGGGTCGGCGACCTCGCGCACCTCGGCAGGCTCCCCGAACCGCTCGAACACGACCGCGCGCATCCGTCACCCCCACTTCCGTGCCGGTCCGTACCGGCGTTCCCGCTGTTCGTCCCTCATCTCAGGAAGGCTAAGCGGCTTCTATACCCCCTAGGGGTAAGGTGGGGAGTGACTGGTCCACGCTGGACCACGCGTACCCGCACACACCGTTCCCACGAGGAGTAACCACATGACCGCCCAGACCGACACCCAGGGCTCCGTCACCACCGTCTACAAGGTGAGCGGAATGAGCTGCGGCCACTGCGAGGGCGCCGTCTCCGGCGAGATCTCCGAGATCGCGGGCGTCGGCTCGGTGCGGGCCGCCGCGTCCACCGGCGAGGTCACCGTCGTCTCCGATGCCCCCCTCGACGACGCGGCCGTACGCGCCGCCGTGGACGAGGCGGGCTTCGAACTCGTCGGCCGGGTCTGAGCCCGGCACACCCCAACCGTTCTGGAGTCCGGACCATGACCAGCACCACCGCGGAAACACGCACCGCCGCGACGGGCGCCGACCCCGGCCTCGCCGAGGCCGAGCTGCTCATCGGCGGAATGACCTGCGCCTCCTGCGCGGCCCGCGTGGAGAAGAAGCTCAACCGCATGGACGGTGTCACCGCCACGGTGAACTACGCGACGGAGAAGGCCCGGGTCACCCACCCGGTGACCACCGAGGTCGCCGACCTGATCGCCACCGTCGTCAGAACCGGGTACACCGCCCAGGAACCGGCGCCGCCGCCGGAGCCCGCCGAGGAGCCCGGCCCCCCGGCCAGCGCCGACGACCCCGAGCTGTCGGCCCTCCGTCAGCGCCTGGTGGTGTCGGCCCTCCTCGCCGCGCCCGTCGTCCTGCTGGCGATGGTCCCGGCGCTCCAGTTCGACAACTGGCAGTGGCTCTCACTCACCCTGGCGGCGCCCGTCGTCGTCTGGGGCGGGCTGCCCTTCCACCGCGCCACCTGGACCAACGTCCGGCACGGCGCGGCCACCATGGACACGCTGGTCTCGCTCGGCACGCTGGCGGCGTTCGGCTGGTCCCTGTGGGCGCTGTTCTTCGGGGACGCGGGCATGCCGGGCATGCGGCACGGCTTCGACCTCACCGTCTCCCGCGCCGACGGCGCCTCCGCGATCTATCTGGAGGCGGCGGCCGGGGTCACCGCCTTCCTGCTTCTCGGCCGCTGGCTGGAGACCCGCTCCAAGCGCCGCGCCGGTGCCGCGCTGCGGGCGCTGATGGAGCTGGGCGCCAAGGACGTCGCCGTACTGCGGGACGGGCGCGAGGTGCGGATACCGGTGGGCCGGCTGGCCGTGGGCGACCGGTTCGTCGTACGGCCCGGTGAGAAGATCGCCACCGACGGCACGGTGACCGAGGGCGCCTCGGCGGTGGACGCCTCCCTGCTGACCGGCGAGTCCGTGCCGGTGGACGTGGGCGTCGGCGACGCCGTCACCGGCGCCACGGTGAACGCCGGGGGACGGCTGGTGGTCGAGGCGACCCGCGTCGGCGCCAGCACGCAGCTGGCGCGGATGGCGAAGCTGGTGGAGGACGCGCAGAACGGCAAGGCCGAGGTGCAGCGCCTCGCCGACCGGGTCTCCGGCGTCTTCGTACCCGTGGTGCTGCTGATCGCGGTCGCCACCTTCGGCGGCTGGCTGGGCGCCACCGGTGACACGGTCGCCGCGTTCACCGCGGCCGTCGCCGTCCTGATCATCGCCTGCCCCTGCGCGCTGGGCCTCGCCACGCCCACCGCGCTGCTGGTCGGCACCGGCCGCGGCGCCCAGCTCGGCATCCTCATCAAGGGCCCTGAGGTGCTGGAGTCCACGCGTCGCGTCGACACGGTCGTCCTGGACAAGACCGGCACCGTCACCACCGGCCGCATGACCCTCCACGAGGTGTACGCCGCCGAGGGCACCGACGAGGAGGAGCTGCTGCGGCTCGCGGGCGCCGTCGAGCACGCCTCCGAGCACCCCGTGGCCCGCGCGATCGCGTCCGGCGCCGAGGAGCGGCTCGGCACGCTCCCCGGCGTCGACGACTTCCGCAACGTCCCCGGGCGGGGCGTGCGGGCCCGCGTGGAGGGCCGCGAGGTGACCGTGGGGCGCCTGCACGACGTCCTTCCGCCCGAGGTGGCCCGCGCCGGGGACGAGGCCGAGCGCAACGGGCGTACGGCCGTAGTCGTCGGATGGGACGGCGTGGCGCGCGGGGTCGTCGCCGTGGCCGACGCGGTCCGGGAGACCAGCGCCGAGGCGGTGGCCGAGTTGCGCCGGCTGGGCCTGACCCCCGTACTGCTGACCGGCGACAACCGCCGGGTGGCCGAGTCGGTCGCGGCGGCCGTCGGCATCGACGAGGTGATCGCCGAGGTGCTGCCCGAGGACAAGGTCGCCGTGGTGGAGCGGCTGCGGGCCGAGGGCCGTACGGTCGCCATGGTCGGGGACGGCGTCAACGACGCCGCCGCGCTCGCCATCGCCGATCTGGGTCTGGCGATGGGCACGGGGACGGACGCGGCGATCGAGGCGGGCGACCTGACGCTGGTGCGCGGGGATCTGCGGGTGGCCGCGGACGCGATCCGGCTCTCGCGGCGGACCCTGTCCACGATCAAGGGCAATCTCGTGTGGGCCTTCGGCTACAACGTGGCCGCGCTGCCGCTGGCCGCCGCCGGGTACCTGAACCCGATGATCGCGGGTGCGGCGATGGCCTTCTCGTCGGTGTTCGTGGTCACCAACAGCCTCCGGCTGCGCACCTTCCACTAGTCCGCATTTCACGCAGGTCGAGGGGCTGCGCCTCTGGAGTCCGGCACTCGCCTCACATAAGCTCTTCACAAGGCTCGCGCATCTTCCTTACGCTTGAGTCCCGTGCGACGTACGGGGTTCCTGCCCACCTAACGGACAAATGCAAGAGACGCAGATCACAGTGATGCGAACGTAACCATCGAAGGGGTTCGAAGGTCTAAGTTGGCGATGTCAGGCAGCGTCTTGGGGGGCGCCACCTGGCATCTGGGGACGTCTTGGGGGACTTTCCCAGAGCTGCGTTGCCGGGACACGTACGCCGGGAAGCTTTGAGCGGCCCTCCCGGGCGTGCGCTGTCCCGGCAGACCGCACGACGAGCACGGGCACGGCAGGAACGACAGGCACCACAAGCACGACAGGCACGACCGGCATGACGAGTTCTGCTCGTTGTGCCCGACACAGCGAATTCAGGCGCTGTCCTCACAGACGCCCGGCCGGATCCCGTGGGGGGAATCCGCACCGGGACATGGGAAGGCGCCCTGGATCGTCGGCCCGTGGGGGGACCGGCGCCAGGGCGCCTTTCGCTGTTCACCCGCCCTCAGCCCCGGGCACGGAAGAGTCCCGTACCGGCGGGCACGGGACCCCTCTCACGCGCTGCGGTGGGTGCCTGTCGGCTCAGCGCTCCTCGACCGGCACGAAGTCGCGCTCGACGACGCCCGTGTAGATCTGGCGCGGGCGGCCGATGCGGGAACCCGGCTCCTTGATCATCTCGTGCCACTGGGCGATCCAGCCCGGAAGCCGGCCGAGGGCGAACAGCACCGTGAACATCTCGGTCGGGAAGCCCATGGCCCGGTAGATCAGGCCGGTGTAGAAGTCGACGTTCGGGTAGAGGCTGCGCGAGACGAAGTAGTCGTCGGAGAGCGCGTGCTCCTCCAGCTTCAGGGCGATGTCCAGCAGTTCGTCGGACTTGCCCAGGGCGGAGAGCACGTCGTGCGCGGCGGCCTTGATGATCTTGGCGCGCGGGTCGAAGTTCTTGTAGACCCGGTGGCCGAAGCCCATCAGGCGGACGCCGTCCTCCTTGTTCTTCACCTTGCGGATGAAGGAGTCGACGTCGCCGCCCGAGTCGCGGATGCCTTCCAGCATCTCCAGCACCGACTGGTTGGCACCGCCGTGCAGCGGGCCCCACAGGGCGTTGATGCCGGCGGAGATCGAGGCGAACATGTTCGCCTGCGAGGAGCCGACCAGACGGACCGTGGAGGTCGAGCAGTTCTGCTCGTGGTCCGCGTGCAGGATCAGCAGCTTGTCGAGCGCCGCGACGACCGTCGGGTCGAGGTCGTACTCCTGCGCCGGGACCGAGAACGTCATGCGCAGGAAGTTCTCGACGTAGCCGAGGTCGTTGCGCGGGTAGACGAACGGGTGGCCGATCGACTTCTTGTACGCGTAGGCCGCGATCGTCGGAAGCTTCGCGAGCAGCCGGATCGTGGAGAGGTTGCGCTGACGCTCGTCGAACGGGTTGTGGCTGTCCTGGTAGAAGGTCGACAGCGCCGAGACCACCGACGACAGCATGGCCATCGGGTGGGCGTCGCGCGGGAAGCCCTTGTAGAAGTTCTTGACGTCCTCGTGCAGCAGGGTGTGCTGCGTGATCTCGTCCTTGAACGCGGACAGCTCGTCGACGGTCGGCAGCTCACCGTTGATCAGCAGGTAGGCGACCTCCACGAAGGAGGAACGCTCGGCCAGCTGCTCGATCGGGTAGCCGCGGTACCGGAGGATGCCGGCTTCGCCGTCCAGATAGGTAATGGCGGATTTGTAGGCGGCGGTGTTGCCGTAACCGCTGTCCAGCGTCACCAGACCGGTCTGGGCGCGGAGCTTTCCGATGTCGAAGCCCTTGTCGCCGACGGTGCTGTCGATCACCGGGTAGGTGTACTCGCCATCGCCGTACCGCAGTACTACAGAGTTGTCGCTCACGTCTTCCCTCACCGACGTAGTGCCTCATCTTCGAGGTGCCCTGACTGTCTCTACCATCCCCCACTTGGCTCAGGAGAGTGCACTCGGGGTCGACCATCGGGCCTATCGGCGGCACTCAGTGCCGTCAACTTGCTCATCCTGCCCCCTCCCGTCCCCGTCCGGAAGTGCTGTGTGACCTTTCCGACTCGTTTGATCGATCATTTTTTTCACACGGGCCGGACGGTCCACCGGAAGCCTTCGGGCTCAGGAGCCCGTCAGCCGGAAGTCGAGCGCCGTGCACCGCCGCCCGGCCGACACCGTCCGCACCGCCTGCCCGATCGCCTTGCGCGACCCGACGAGGACGACCAGCCGTTTCGCCCGGGTGACCGCCGTGTACAGCAGGTTCCGCTGGAGCATCATCCAGGCGCCGGTCGTCACCGGGATCACCACCGCCGGGTACTCGCTGCCCTGGGAACGGTGGATGGTCACCGCGTAGGCGTGGGCCAGCTCGTCCAGTTCGTCGAAGTCGTACGGCACTTCCTCGTCCTCGTCCGTCAGCACGGTGAGGCGCTGGTCCACCGGGTCGAGCGAGGTGACCACGCCCACGGTCCCGTTGAAGACTCCGTTCTCACCCTTCTCGTAATTGTTGCGAATCTGGGTGACCTTGTCGCCGACCCGGAAGACGCGGCCGCCGAACCGCTTCTCGGGAACGTCCGGGCGCTGCGGGGTGACGGCCTGCTGGAGCAGCCCGTTCAGCGCGCCGGCACCGGCGGGTCCCCGGTGCATGGGCGCGAGCACCTGGACGTCCCGCCGGGGGTCGAGCCCGAACTTCGCGGGGATACGACGCGCGGCGACATCCACGGTGAGCCGCCCCGCCTCCTCCGTGTCGTCCTCGACGAAGAGGAAGAAGTCCTTCATGCCGTCGGTGACGGGGTGCTGTCCGGCGTTGATCCGGTGGGCGTTGGTCACCACGCCGGACTGCTGGGCCTGGCGGAAGACGCGGGTGAGGCGGACGGCGGGGACGGGGCTGCCGGGCGCCAGCAGGTCCCGCAGCACCTCCCCCGCGCCCACGCTGGGCAACTGGTCGACGTCCCCGACGAACAGCAGATGGGCTCCCGGTGGCACGGCTTTGACCAGCTTGTTGGCGAGGAGCAGATCCAGCATCGACGCCTCGTCGACCACGACGAGGTCGGCGTCGAGCGGCCGCTCGCGGTCGTAGGCCGCGTCGCCGCCGGGCCTGAGCTCCAGCAGCCGGTGCACGGTGGACGCCTCGGCGCCGGTCAGCTCGGCGAGGCGCTTGGCGGCCCGGCCGGTGGGCGCGGCGAGCACCACCTTCGCCTTCTTCGCTCGGGCCAGCTCCACGATCGACCGGACGGTGAAGGACTTGCCGCAGCCGGGCCCGCCGGTGAGGACGGCGACCTTCTCGCTGAGGGCGAGCCTGACGGCCTCCTCCTGCTCGGGGGCGAGGTCGGCGCCCGTGCGCTTTCCGAGCCACGCGAGCGCCTTGTCCCAGGCCACGTCCCGGAAGCCGGGCATCCGGTCGTCGTCGGTGCGCAGCAGGCGGCGCAGCTGCGCGGAGAGGGCGAGTTCGGCGCGGTGGAAGGGGACGAGGTAGACGGCGGTGACGGGGTCGCCGCCCTGCGGGTCGGGGACCTTCTCGCGCACGACGCCGGGGTCCTCCCCGTCCGGCGGCTCGGCGGCGAGCTGCGCGAGGCACTCGATGACGAGCCCGGTGTCCACCTGGAGCAGCTTCACCGCGTCGGCGATCAGCTTCTCCTCGGGGAGATAGCAGTGCCCCTGGTCGGTGGCCTGCGACAGCGCGTACTGCAGCCCGGCCTTCACGCGATCCGGGCTGTCGTGCGGGATCCCCACGGACTGGGCGATCTTGTCGGCGGTGAGGAAGCCGATGCCCCACACGTCGGCGGCGAGGCGGTACGGCTGGTTCTTCACGACGGAGATCGACGCGTCGCCGTACTTCTTGTAGATCCGCACCGCGATGGACGTCGACACCTCGACGGTCTGGAGGAAGAGCATGACCTCCTTGATCGCCTTCTGCTCCTCCCACGCGTCGGCGATCTTCCTGGTCCGCTTGGGCCCGAGCCCGGGGACCTCGATGAGCCGCTTGGGCTGCTCCTCGATGATCGTGAGGGTCTCCAGCCCGAAGTGCTGCGTGATCCGGTCGGCGAAGATCGGCCCGATGCCCTTGACCAGCCCGGACCCGAGGTACCGCCGGATGCCCTGCACGGTGGCGGGGAGGAGGGTCGTGTAGTTCTCGACGTGGAACTGCTTGCCGTACTGCGGATGCGACCCCCAGCGCCCCTCCATGCGCAGCGACTCCCCGACCTGCGCGCCGAGCAGCGCGCCGACGACGGTCAGCAGGTCGCCGGCGCCTCTGCCGGTGTCGACACGGGCGACCGTGTAGCCGTTCTCCTCGTTGGCGTACGTGATGCGCTCCAGGACGCCTTCGAGGGTGGCGAGCCGCCTTTCACCGGGGGCCGCGGGTGGCTGGTTGGGCATGATCCGACGGTACCTGTGAGGTGTGACAGCGCGTGCGGCTACCGGCCCCGCTTCAGGTCTTCGACGAAGGGGGCGAATGCCTCCGGCGGGAAGGTGAGGGACGCCCTCGCCGGAGTCTTGGAGTCACGAACGCCCACGCGGCCGGCGGAGACGGCGATCTCCACACAGCTGTTGCCGTCGCCCTCTCCCGAGTAGGAGGACTTCCGCCAGTTGTCGAACGTTGTCATGGGCCTCACAGCTCTTTCGCAAGTTCGTGGATGAAGGCGCGCGACCGTGCGGGTTCGAGCGATACAGCCGTCACCATACGGAAGTTCGTTCGGTAGGTGTTCAGTTGAGCCTCGGCATCGATGTGAACCACCCCATGTGGCGCGTCGCGCACCACAGTGTCCAGCTTCGGCAGCGGGCCGCCCGCGTAGGTCATGGTGCTCGATGCCTTGCCGAAACCGTCCAGGTCGAACGGGATCACCCGCAAGGTGACGCGGTCGCCTTCCGAGCGTTCGAGGAGTTTCTCGAGTTGGGTGCGCATGACCTTGCGGTCGCTCACCCTGATACGCAGCGCCGCTTCGTGGATCACGACCTCGTGCGGCACAGCGCGCTCTTGCCGCGCCATGCGGTGCTGGACACGCAGATCGATCTCGTCGTCGGCGAGCTCGGGTCTCCTGGAGGAGAAAACGGCGCGGGCGTATTCCGCGGTTTGCAGTCGACCTGGGACGTAGAGGATCGCCACGTCGTGCAGGAAGGCCGCATGGTGCTCCAACTCGGACAGGTCGAGGAACGGCGTGGGCAGCAGCCCGCGGTACTCCTCCCACCACCCGCGCGTCCGGTCGGTCGCCATGGCAGTCAGCGCCGCGATGAACTCCTCGTCCGCGCAGGCGTAGTGCGACTTCAGACGGCGTAGCCGCTGTTCACTCACACCTGTCAGCCCGGATTCGATGTGGGTGATCTGGACCCTGTTCGCACCGAGCAGTGCCGCCGCCTCGGTGGCTGTGAGACCGGCCGCCTCGCGGAGTCGGCGGAGTTCGAGCCCGAGACGCCTCTGACGCGCGGTCGGCTCACGCCTGAGAACCATGGTTCCCCTTTCAACACGTCCGTTCAGCGAGCTCGTTCGGGGTCAGATTACGCGATCAGCTTGCCCTGGATTACTAGTTAGCCCTACCGTCGGTGACGTGACGCACACCGTGCGGCATCGGGTCGCCGGAAGCGCACCGCCCGTCCTGCCATGACGGCTGCGGCAATGACACCGGTCCCGCCCTCGGCTCCCCTCGCGTGAAAGGAAATCCCGCATGTCCGAAACCGAACCGTGGGAATACTCCCTCTACGTCCCCAACGACCTCCGCGCCGTGACCATCAGCCGCCGGACCCTGCGCCTGGTCCTCACGATGCACGGTCTGATCCGCCTCGTCGACGTCGCCGAGCTGCTCGCCACGGAGCTGGTCTCCAACGCCGTACGGCACACCAAGGGGCCCGCCGCCCTGCGTATCCGCTGGTCGCCGCCGGGCACGCTGCGAATCGGGGCGTGGGACGCGGACCCCGGACCGCCCGAGCCACCCGCACGGTTCGAGAGGGTGGCGGAGCTGGAGGAGGGGCGGGGACTGGCACTGGTGCGGGCGTGCGCGGACGTGTGGGGGTGGCACCCCCTGGCCAGACACGGCAACCGGGGCAAATACGTGTGGTGCGAGCTGACTGCCGCTTGACCGCCGCCCCCACCCCCGCACCCCCCGCGACGCGAGGACAATCACCGGCCAACTGTTGACCACGCGCGCATCTGAGCGGCCCACGCACAAAACAAGGCCAACTGCTCACGGTTCAGCCGGAGAGGGCGGGACGACACCCCGGGCAACCGTGCCGGGACGGCCCGCCTGGTCACCACCGTCCGGCGGGGCCGGGAGAAGCTGCACTACCTCAACGCCGAGCCGATCAACGCCATCACCGAACGCTGGATCAGCCGCTACGACCGGGAGCGGGCGCACGCACTCGCCGACCCCAAGCACGCGCTGGAGGACGCCGCCATGGACAGCAACGCGTTCATCCACACGACCTGCATCAGGACCACGCCCGAGAAGTTGGGGCAGGGCCTGACCGATCCGGCGTTCGCCCGTCGCTACTGGGGAGTGGAGTTCACCACCGACCGGCGGACCGGGTCATCCATGGTCTGGCGGGAGCGGAAGGCCGAGACCGCCCACCCCGAGCAGGTCGTGCGCGAGTCCGACCCCACCGGCGCCTGTCCTGCGCCTGGCACACCTTCACACCGGGATGGGCGGAAGCCGACGGGATCGACGACGAGACCCTCACCAGTCTCTCCGCCGAGCGGCGCTCGAAGGTCACGTTCGAGATCGAGGATCTCGGCGGGTCGGTGAAACTGACCGTCGTCCACGACGGGTTCGAGCCCGGCGGCACCGCCCGCGGGATGATCCAGCACGGCTGGCCCGCCCTGCTCTCCAGCCCCAAGACGCTGCTGGCGACCGGCGACACGCTTCCGGCCCCCGCGTAGGCGGGCGCGGGACCACACGCTCAGCGGTGCAGTGCGGTCTGCCGCCGCATCCGTGTGAGCTTCTCCGGGTTGCGCACCGCGTAGAGCCCGGTGATGCGGCCGTCGTCGAAGCGCACCGCCACGACGGTGTCGAGTTCGCCGTCGAGCCGGATGATCAGGGCCGGATGGCCGTTGACCTGGGTCGGGTCCATCGTCATCTCGACGGGCAGCCTCGCCAGGCCGCCCAGCACGAGGCGGGCCACCTTGTCGGCCCCGGTGACGGGTCGCAGAACGGCCTGCTTGACGCCGCCGCCGTCGCCCAGCAGGACGACGTCCGGCGCGAGGACGTCCAGCAGGCCCTGGAGGTCACCGGTCTCGACGGCCCGCCGGAACGCGGCCAGCGCGTCCCGGGTCTCGGTCCGGGAGACGGCCCCGCGCGGACGGCGCGCCGCGACGTGCGCGCGGGCCCGGTGCGCGGTCTGGCGGACGGCGGCCGGGCTCTTCTCGACGGCCTCGGCGATCTCGTCGTAGTCGAGTGCGAACACCTCGCGCAGCACGAACACCGCCCGCTCGGTGGGCGAGAGCGTCTCCATGACCAGCATCATCGCCATCGAGACGCTGTCCGCCAGTTCGACGTCCTCGGCCACGTCGGGCGTGGTGAGCAACGGTTCGGGCAGCCAGGAGCCGATGTAGGACTCCTTGCGGCGGCCGAGCGTACGCAGCCGGTTGAGTGCCTGGCGGGTGGTGACGCGGACCAGGTATGCGCGCCGGTCGCGCACCGTGTCGAGGTCGACGCCCGCCCAGCGCAGCCAGGTCTCCTGAAGGACGTCCTCGGCGTCGGCGGCCGAGCCGAGCATCTCGTAGGCGACGGTGAAGAGCAGGTTGCGGTGGGCGACGAAGGTTTCGGTGGCGAGGTCCACGGCCCCGCCGTCGCCGGTGGCGGCCCGTCCGGCCGTGTCGTGCTGTTCCCGTCCACTGTTCTCGCTGGTCACCAGCTTCTCCCTTTCCCTCGGTTCCGTCGGTGTCACGCGCACGGGACACCGGTCGCCGCCGTTGCGTGACATGCGTCGGCGGTGACCCGAGTCGCATCGGCGTGCTGTCACAGAAACCGGGCCGCCGGCGTCTCGTGTTCGTCAGTGAGGCACCGAGAGCGAGGACGAGATCATGGACACCCGATTCAACCTGTTCGAGAACGAGTTCGGCGGCAGGTTCGCCAAGCGGTTCGCGGGCGCCGGGGCGCTGGTGCACCAGTCGGCACTGCCGAAGTCCACGCAGGAGCTGGTGTCGCTGCGGGCCGGCCAGATCAACGGCTGCGGCTTCTGCGTCGACATGCACGCCAAGGAGGCCGCGGCCGCCGGGGAGAGCGCGGTCCGGCTCCACCTGGTCGCCGCCTGGCGCGAGTCCACGGTGTTCACCGAGGCCGAGCGGGCGGCGCTGGCACTCGCCGAGGAGGGCACCCGGCTCGCCGACGCCCACGAGGGCGTGTCCGACGAGACGTGGGACCGGGTACGCGAGCACTACGACGACGACCAGGTCGCCGCGCTGGTCTGCCTGGTCGCCCTGAGCAACGCTGCCAACCGGCTGGCCGTGATCACCCACCAGCGGGGCGGGTCCTACGAGGCGGGCATGTTCGCGGAGTTGATGGACTAACCCCCGGGCGGCGGTCCGGGCGGCGGTCCGGGCGGCGGTCCGGGCGGCGGTCCGGGCGGCGGTCCGGGCGGCGGTCCGGGCGGCGGTCCGGGCGGCGGTCCGGGCGGCGG
>NZ_JBICYB010000035.1:0-60048 GCF_043200575.1 Streptomyces sp. NPDC048392 | reverse complement strand
CACCTTCTCCCGCCGGATCGTCGGCTGGTCCGCCGCGACCGTGAAGGAGACGGTCTTCGTGCTGGACGCCCTGGAGATGGCGATCTGGCAACGCGTCCGTGACCAACGCCCTGTCCAGCCGGGCGAGTTGATACATCATTCGGACGCCGGATCGCAGTACACCAGCTTCCGCCTCGCCGAGCACCTGGATGCCGCCGGCATCGCAGCGAGCATCGGATCCGTCGGTGACGCGTACGACAACGCCCTGATGGAGTCCACGATCGGCCTGTTCAAAACCGAGCTGATCAAGCCCCAGCGGCCCTGGAAGACGCTCTCCCAGGTCGAGCTCGCCACCGCCGAGTGGATCGACTGGTACAACCACCGCCGACTCCACGGTGAGATAGGGCACATCCCGCCCGTCGAATACGAAGCCAACTACTACACCGAACTCACGAAACCCCAGGTCATCACCACAATCTGAGATCTCTACCGAACCCGGGGCGGTTCACCTACACCGGCGCGGTCATCTACCTGCTCGCCCAGCGCGCGCCGGGGTTGCTGAAGGTTCTGCGCGATGCCGACCCGGCTCTGTTCTGCTGGACGGTACCCTCGCCGAGTGCGACCGGGTCGGCGAGTCACGCGGGGACTACTCGTGCAAGCACCTTCGGCATGGTGTGAACGTGCAGGTTGTCACCGATGAGGGCGGCCGGCTGCTGTGGCTCTCACCTGCGTTGCCGGGCCGGTCTCACGATCTGACCGCCACCCGCACCTGCGAGTGCCAGGGCGTCCCCATCCTGGCCGATCTCGCTTACCAGGGCGGTAGTCCCTGGCTGGCCACTGGCATCAAACGCGGGCCCCTGCAGTGACTCACTCCCACAGAAGAGACCGTCAACCGCGCACTGTCCACAGCACGGGCACCGGTCGAGCTCGGCGTCGCACGACTGAAGTCGTGGCGAATCTTCCGCAAGGCCCGGTGCAGCCCGAATCGAATGACGTCAATCGCCGCCGCTGTCCTCACTCTGGAGCGGCAACGCTGACAACGCTCACTGACAGTCTGCGGGTCGCTTGAGCGGCTTTCGGCGACGCAGCAGCCTTCGCCTCCCGCTCTCGGGCTGATGCATGACATTTGACGACAGAACCTAGGGGCCACTGCTGACCCGCCTCATTGACGGCCTCGCAGAAGACGTCAGCCGCCTCCCGGCCGGCCTCGTCACCGCCGAACCGCTCGCTCTGCCACTCGCCGTTTTGGCGCCCCCGAGGCGCCAGCGGACGCGGTGGCTGGTGACCTCGCCGGCCGCGTTCGTCATTGGTTTCACATACGCCATGAAGAGCAAGCTAGAGAAGCCGTGCGCCAGCCGTGCGCCAGCGACACGAAAGAGGGACCGTGAATCCCGGCCTTTTCACCAGGTCAGGCGCCATTCGCGGGTCAGTGCCCGGAGCCGGACTTGAACCGGCACGCCCTCGAAGGGGCAGCGAGGTTTAAGCTCGCCGTGTCTGCATTCCACCATCCGGGCTGGCCAAGGGCTCCGCGTCGAGTGCCTTGAGCCTATCGGGACGCACCTCCCGGACCGTGGGCGGGAGGACCGATGTTGTCTTATTTTATTGGCGCCTGAGGGACCATCAGGTACCGGGGCAGGCCATCAGCACATGCCAACAGCCTTGCGTGCGACAGTCCGCGGTGTATGCGGAATGACGGGATTTCACCCGTCACGACGAGGGCGCCCGCCCCGTTCCCGCGCCGCCTCGCCGCACCGCCTCGCCGCACCGCCTCGCCTCGTCGCGCCGGTGTGACAGCGACTCCCGTCGGGGCCACCCGTCATCCGCAGGTATGACGGCCGCCATGGCCGTCCGCCCGAAGTCGCCCCCGTAAACCGGAGCAGCGGCTGACTACACGGCGCCGCACGGCCGCGACGATGGATGCAGTCCCCGAGCACACGCCGTACCGACAGGAGCGCCCTTCCCGTGACCACCGCACCCATCGCCGACCGGTCCACCCTCGTGGCCGCACGCGCCACGGAGCTTTCCAAGATCTACGGCCAGGGCGAGACCCAGGTGGTCGCCCTGGACCGGGTCTCCATCGACTTCCGGCAGGCCGAGCTCACCGCGATCATGGGCCCCTCCGGCTCCGGCAAGTCCACGCTGATGCACTGCGTCGCCGGGCTGGACAGCTTCTCGTCCGGCTCGGTGAGCATCGGCGAGACGGAGCTGGGCTCGCTGAAGGACAAGCAGCTCACCAAGTTGCGCCGGGACAAGATCGGCTTCATCTTCCAGGCGTTCAACCTGCTGCCGACGCTCACCGCGCTGGAGAACATCACCCTTCCGATGGACATCGCGGGCCGCAAGCCGGACAAGCAGTGGCTGGACTCCGTGATCGGGATGGTCGGCCTGTCCGGTCGCCTCTCGCACCGCCCCTCCCAGCTGTCCGGCGGACAGCAGCAGCGGGTCGCCGTGGCGCGGGCGCTGGCCTCCCGGCCGGAGATCATCTTCGGTGACGAGCCGACCGGGAACCTCGACTCCCGCTCCGGCGCCGAGGTGCTGGGCTTCCTGCGCAACTCGGTGCGGGAGCTGGGGCAGACCGTGGTGATGGTGACCCACGACCCGGTGGCCGCCTCCTACGCGGACCGGGTGGTCTTCCTCGCGGACGGACGCATCGTCGACGAGGTGTACGGGCCGACGGCCGACTCGGTGCTGGACCGCATGAAGCGGTTCGACGCCAAGGGCCGCACCAGCTGACGTCCCGCCCAGCCCCTCCCCCGTACGTCTGGACAGAGAAGGCCCATGTTCCGTACCGCCTTGCGCAACGTCTTCGCGCACAAGGCCAGGCTGTTGATGACCGTGCTCGCCGTGATGCTCGGCGTGGCGTTCGTGTCGGGCACCCTGGTCTTCACCAACACCATCACCGACGCCCTGCAGAACAGCTCCGCCAAGGGCTTCGACCAGGTCGACGTGGCCGTCACGACCGAGTACCAGGACGCCGAGGGCGACAAGGTCGGCGAGGTCCCCGAGCTGACGCAGGCCTACATCGACAAGAGCGCGCGGGTGCCCGGCGCGGCCGCCGCCATCGGCGTGGTGTCCGGCTTCACCGCCGTCGCCGACAAGGACGGCGACCTGATCGGCGACGGCTGGAGCACGAAGGGCGGCAACTACTGGGGGGCCGAGGACTCCCGGTACCCGCTGGTCGAGGGGCGCGCTCCGAAGGGCGGGGGAGAGATCCTCATCGACGCCAGGACCGCCGAGCGCACCGGCTTCGGCGTCGGGGACACCGTGCGGATGTCCGTCGACGGCCCGGTCCTCACCCCGGAGGTCACCGGCGTCTTCACCACCGACGACGGCAATGTCGCGGCGGGCGGCAGCCTCACCCTGTTCGACACGGCGACCGCGCAGAAGCTGTTCGGCAGGACCGGCACGTACGACGAGATCGACGTCAGGGCGAAGGCCGGTGTCACGCAGGCGGCGCTGAAGGCGCAACTGGACGAGGCGCTGCCGAAGGACCTCGTCGAGACCACCACCGGCAAGAAGCTGGCCGACGACCAGGCGGAGAGGATCGCCTCGTCGATGAGCGGCATGAAGCAGGGCCTGCTGGTCTTCGCCGGCATCGCGCTCTTCGTCGGCACGTTCATCATCGCCAACACCTTCACCATGCTGGTCGCCCAGCGCACCAGGGAGCTGGCGCTGATGCGGGCGGTCGGCGCCTCCCGTCGGCAGGTCACGCGTTCGGTGCTGATCGAGGCCTTCGTGGTGGGCGTCGTGGCCGCGGTGACCGGCCTGCTCGCGGGCATCGGCATCGGCGCCGGAATGCGCTCCCTGATGGGCTCGACGGGCGCGCTCGTGCCCGACGGTCCGCTGGTGGTCTCGCCCGGCACGGTCGTCACGGCCCTCGCGGTCGGCGTCCTGGTCACCATGCTGGCGGCGTGGCTGCCGGGCCGCCGGGCCGCGAAGATCGCGCCGGTCGCGGCGATGAGCAGCGTGCACGCCAAGGCCACGACCAAGTCGCTGGTCCTGCGCAACACGCTCGGCGCGCTGTTCTCGGCCGCCGGTGTCGCGGTCGTCCTCGCGGCGACGACGATGAGCGGCTCGGACGGCCAGGCCCCGATGGGCATGGGGGCGGTGCTGCTGATCATCGGCGTGTTCATCCTGACGCCGCTGCTCTCCCGCCCGCTGATCGCCGCCGCGGCGCCCGTGCTGCGCGTGTTCGGTGTGTCCGGCAAGCTCGCCCGGCAGAACTCGGTGCGCAACCCGCGCCGCACCGCCGCGACCGCCTCCGCGCTGATGATCGGCCTCACCCTGATCACCGGCATGACGGTGATGGCGGGCAGTCTGCAGAAGTCGATCGACAAGATGGCGTCGGAGTCGATCGAGGCCGACTACGTGGTCTCCATGGCCAACGGCAACTACCTCGCCCCGGACGTCGCCGAGAAGCTGGCCGGGGCCGACGGCGTGACCGCCGTCAGCCCGCTGCGCAACGCGGAGTCCCGCGTCGGCGGGGACACCGAATACCTCACCGGCGTCACCGGCTCCACGATCGGCGAGCTGCTCGACCTCGAGGTCGAGCAGGGCGCCTTCGAGGTCGGGGGTGCGAACGTGGTCGTGGACGGCGACACCGCGAAGGACCACGGCTGGAAGGCCGGCTCCGCCTTCACCGCCGTCTACGAGGACGGCGAGAAGCAGCGGCTGAAGGTCGCCGGGGTCTACGAGGGCAACGAGATGATCCGCGGCATCATGGTCGACCTGCCCACCGTCGCCCCGCGCCAGTCCGACCCGGTCGACATGCAGGTGATGGTGAAGATGTCCGACGGGGCCTCGTCCGCCTCGAAGGACAGCCTGGAGCAGGCGCTGGACACCAACCCGGCGATCAGGATCCAGGACAAGCAGGACTTCTCCAACGAGATCGCGAAGAAGTTCACGCTGATGCTGAACATGCTCTACGGCCTGCTGGCCATGGCGGTGATCGTGGCCGTCCTCGGTGTCATCAACACCCTGGCCATGTCGGTCTTCGAACGCTCCCAGGAGATCGGCATGCTGCGGGCGATCGGACTCGACCGCAAGGGCATCAAGCGGATGGTCCGCCTGGAGTCCCTGGTGATCTCCCTGTTCGGCGGGGTGCTCGGCATCGGCCTCGGCGTGTTCTTCGGCTGGGCGGCGGGTGAGCTGATGGGCGCCACCATGGCGACGTACGAGCTGGTCCTGCCCTGGGGCCGGATGGGCGTCTTCCTGCTGCTGGCCGCCGTGGTGGGCGTGCTCGCGGCGCTGTGGCCGGCCCGCCGGGCGGCCCGCCTGAACATGCTCCAGGCCATCAAGGCGGAGTAACGGCCGCGCACGCGTGAGGGTCCCGTTCCCGGGTGGGAGCGGGACCCTCACGCGTGCGCGGACGCGGGCTCAGTTCCAGGTGCGGGCGCGCAGCGGCAGGCCCGAGGCGCCCGAGTCGGGCGTCTTCACGGCGAGGACCTGGTTGACGCCGATGCGGTTGCGCTCGAAGGCGAGCGCGGAGGCGGCCATGTACAGCTGCCAGACACGGGCGCGGCCGGGGCTGACCAGCCGGGTGGCCGTCGCCCAGTCGGACTCCAGGTTGGCCACCCATCGGCGCAGGGTGAGCGCGTAGTGCTCGCGGATGGACTCCACGTCGCGCACCTCGAAGCCGGCGCGCTCCAGCTGGGTGACGGTGGTGCCGACGGGGGCAAGTTCGCCGTCGGGGAAGACATAGGCGTCGATGAACTCGTCCACGTTGTAGGCGGCTTCGTCGCGCTGGGGCCGGCGGGCGATCTGGTGGTTCAGCAGCCGTCCGCCGGGCTTGAGGAGCCGGTGCAGGTCGGTGGCGTACTCCAGGTAGCGCTCGGCGCCGACGTGTTCGGCCATGCCGATGGAGGAGACGGCGTCGTACGGCCCGTCCGCGACGTCCCGGTAGTCCTGGACGCGGATCTCCACCCGGTCGGTGAGCCCCTCCTCGGCGACGCGCTTGCGGGCGAAGGCGGCCTGTTCCTGTGACAGGGTCACGCCGACGACGCTCACGCCGTGTTCACGGGCCGCGTGGATCGCCATGGAACCCCAGCCGCAGCCGACGTCGAGGAGACGCTGACCGGGGCTCAGACCCAGCTTGCGGCCGACGAGTTCGAGCTTGTCGCGCTGAGCGCCCTCCAAGGTGCCCCCCTCGGCCGGCGGGGCGGGCCAGTAGGCGCAGGAGTACACCATGGAGGGGCCGAGGACGAGTGCGTAGAAGTCGTTGCCGACGTCGTAGTGGTGGCTGATGGCTCGTCTGTCGCTGCGCTTGGTGTGCAGGTGGCGGCGGGCCCGGCGGACCTCCTCCGGCGGCGGGGCTGGCGGCAGCGGCGACCCGGCGAGCTTCACCAGACCGCGTACGGCGGCCCGGACCTCGGGGTCGCGCAGCGCCTCGGCCAGACCGCGGGCGTCCTCGCCGCGCTCCCAGATGAGGCCGGCCATCAGACCGAGGGCGGTGTAGAGGTCACCGTCGACGTCGATCTCGCCGGCCACCCAGGCGCGGGCCAGGCCCAGTTCACCCGGCTTGAACAGCAGGCGGCGCAGCGCCCTGCGGTTGCGGACGACGAGGACGGGCGCGCCCGGCGGCCCCGCCTGCGAACCGTCCCAGGCGCGGATGCGCACCGGGAGAGGTGTTCCCAGCAACTGTGCGAAGAGGGTTTGCAGCCGCAGCGCGGCGTCAGCCATGGCGTACCTCCGTGACGAGCGATCCCGGACTGTCCAGCACCACGTAAACACCTGGGAGCCCGCCGTACAGTCCCCGGCGCGCGTTACGACTCGGCAAAATAGCTGTACACGCCAACGGAATCGTCGCCCCGACGGCGCGCCACGCGGGCGCAGGCGGGCACCCGCGGGCAGCAGAAGGGGCCGCCCGCACCACGGATGGCGGGCGGCCCCTTCGGGGACTGCTACGGATGGGAACGACCGGGAGTCAGGAGGCCTTGGCCTCGGTCTTCTCCAGCTTCGCGGCCTTCTCGCCCTGGCCGGCGGCCTGCGGCGCGGCGGCCGGCGCCGGCTTGGCGGCCTCGTAGAACTCCTCGCGCGGCGTCTCGATCGCGCCGAGGGAGACGACCTCGCGCTTGAGGAACATGCCGAGCGTCCAGTCCGCGAAGACGCGGATCTTCCGGTTGAAGGTCGGCATCGCCATGCCGTGGTAGCCGCGGTGCATGTACCAGGCGAGACGGCCCTTGAGCTTGATCTTCATCTTGCCCATGACGATCATCGCGACGCCCTTGTGCAGGCCGAGACCAGCCACCGCGCCCTTGTTGGCGTGGCGGTAGTCCTTCTGCGGGAAGCCCCGCATGCCGGAGATCACGTTGTCGCCGAGGACCTTGGCCTGGCGCAGCGCGTGCTGGGCGTTCGGCGGGCACCAGGCGTTCTCGTTGCCCGCCTTGCGGCCGGCCAGGTCCGGCACCTGGGCGTTGTCGCCCGCGGCCCAGATGTAGTCGGTGCCCTTGACCTGGAGGGTCGGCTCGCAGTCGACGTGACCGCGGGGACCCAGCGGCAGACCGAAGCGGGTGAGCGCCGGGTTGGGCTTGACACCGGCCGTCCACACGATGGTGTTGGAGTCGACCTCCAGGCCGTTCTTCAGCACCACGTGGCCGTCGACGCAGGAGTCCATGGAGGTGGACAGGTAGACCTCGACGCCGCGGCCCTCGAGGTGCTCCTTGCCGTACTGGCCGAGCTTGGGGCCGACCTCGGGAAGGATCTTGTCGGCGGCGTCCACGAGGACGAAGCGCATGTCCTCGCGGGAGACGTTGTTGTAGTACTTGGCCGCGTCGCGGGCCATGTCCTCGACCTCACCGATGGTCTCCGCGCCGGCGAAACCGCCGCCGATGAAGACGAAGGTGAGCGCCTTGCGGCGGATCTCCTCGTCGGTGGTGGAGTCGGCCTTGTCGAGCTGCTCCAGCACGTGGTTGCGCAGGCCGATGGACTCCTCGATGCCCTTCATGCCGATGCCCTGCTCGGCGAGGCCGGGGATCGGGAAGGTGCGGGAGACCGCGCCCATCGCGATGACCAGGTAGTCGAACGGCAGCTCGTACGCCTCCCCCACCAGGGGGGAGATCGTGGCGACCTTGCGGTCCTGGTCGATGGTCGTGACCCGGCCGGTGAGGACCTCCGCCTTCGGAAGCACGCGCCGCAGGGGGACGACGACGTGCCGCGGGGAGATGCTGCCGGCGGCGGCTTCGGGGAGGAAGGGCTGGTAGGTCATGTACGACCGCGGGTCGACGACGGTGACGGTCGCCTCGCCGTAACGCATCTTCTTCTGGATGCGTCGAGCTGCGTACAGGCCTACGTACCCACCGCCTACTACGAGGATCCTGGGACGCTCCGTGGTGCTCATGCCATCGAGTATCCACCCGGCTGAGGGGGGTGGTTCGTGCGCCCCTTCACAAGCTTCGGTGGCGGCTGTGCTACCATCCCCCGCCGACGTGACGGAGATCATGGCGGGAGACGGAACCAGCGTGTAGGGGACCCCGTTGTCAATGCCGCTTGAGCTGCACATCCGCCCCTCCGGGACGGTGGACCAGCCTCCCGCGAGGGTCTTGCGGGACCCCCTCGGAACACCGTCCTGAACACGTTCAAAGGGCAGTTGAAACCCCAAAGGGGTCAACGGGCGCGCTTTCGTCGTCCGACAGGGCCCAATTCCTTGTGAAGAACTTCACGAACTTTCCCGACGGGACGTCACCGAGGAGCCCGCAAGGCCCCCCGATCCCCGCTCAATCGTCGTCCGTCCTGCTCAGACCGCACCGCGGAACCCCTGCGCGACCGACCACGCGATGCCGTCGAGGATGTCGTGCTCGCTCACGACCACCTCCTGCGCGCCCGTCCGCTCCATGACCGACAGCAGCACCAGGGCCCCGGCCGCGATCACGTCGACCCGGCCCGGATGCATGGAGGGGACCGCCGCGCGCTCGGCGTGGGTGGAGCGCAGCAGCCGGTCGGTGATCTCCCGGACCCGGTCGTGGGAGACGCGGGAGTGGTGGATGGCGGCCGAGTCGTACTCCGGCAGCTCCTGAGCGATCGCGGACACCGTCGTCACGGACCCGGCCAGCCCCACGAGGGTGCGCGCCTCGCGCAGCGGCACCGTCCGCCCGGCGAGGTCGAGAGCCGCCTCGATGTCGGCCCGCATCGCGGCGACCTGCGCCCCGGTGGGCGGGTCCGTCACCACGCCGTCGTGCACCAGGTGCCGCTCGGTCAACCGGACGCAGCCGACGTCCACGGAGCGGGCGGCGCGCACGTGGTCGTCGCCGACGACGAACTCGGTGGAGCCGCCGCCGATGTCGACGACGAGGTACGGCCTGTCCAGGTCGTCGCGGCCGGCCAGCTCCCTGGTGGCTCCGGTGAAGGAGAACTCGGCCTCCCGGCGGCCCGAGATGACCTCCGGCTCCACGCCCAGGATGTCCAGCACGCCGCGCACGAAGTCGTCCCGGTTCTCCGCGTCCCGGGAGGCGGAGGTGGCCACGAAGCGCAGCCGCTCGGCGCCGTGTCCCTTGATGACCTCGGCGTACTCGCGGCAGGCGGCGAAGGTCCGCTCCAGCGCCTCGGGCGCCAGCCGCCCGGTGCGGTCGACGCCCTGGCCGAGCCGCACGATGGTCATGCGGCGGTCCAGATCGGTCAGTCCGCCCGTCGCCGGGTCCGCGTCGGCCACCAGCAGCCGGATGGAGTTCGTGCCGCAGTCGATGGCGGCGACCCGGGTCACTTGCCGCCCTCCTCGTCCGTGGCGTCCGTGCGGGACACGCACGGCCCCTTGCGCCACCACTCGGGCAGCATCGCGATCGCCTCGTCGCCCAGCGGGTTGACGCCCGGACCGGCCGCCAGCGAGTGGGCGACCAGCACATGCAGGCACTTCACGCGGTCCGGCATGCCGCCCGCGCTCGGGAAGCCGCTCAGCTCCCCGATCTCGTCGCGGCGCCGGATGTAGTCCTCGTGCGCGGCGCGGTAGGAGGCGGCCAGGACGGGGTCGGTGCCCAGCCGCTCGGTCATCTCCTTCATCACGCCGTTCGCCTCCAGCGTGCCGATCGCCGAGGCCGCCTTCGGACACGTCAGGTAGTACAGCGTCGGGAAGGGCGTGCCGTCGGGCAGGCGCGGCGCCGTCTCCACGACGTCGGGCTGCCCGCACGGGCAGCGGTGCGCGATGGCGCGCAGGCCGCGCGGGGGCCGCCCGAGCTGCTGCTTGAAGGCCGCCACGTCCGCGTCGGTCGGCTCGGTGCGCGGGGTGGTCGGCGGGGGAGTCTGCATGACTGTCTTCTACTGGTCTTCCTGTTGAGTCACTGCCGGCGCGGTCGCTTTCACGGCCGGCGGGCGGCGGCGTCGGCCTTGTCGACCGCGTCCCACACGTTCCGGTACCAGGGGCGGTCGGCCGCGCCGGCCTCGGCGCGGGCCTGCTCGGCCGCGTCCGGGTCGACGACGACGAACCCCGTCTCCCCCGGCATCACATAGTGCAGCCGCAGCCGGACCTGCTGCTCGGCGTAGGCGTCGTCCTGCCAGCGTGCCTTGAGGTCGCGCAGGTCCTCGACCCGCTGCCGGGTCTCCCGCTGCTCCCGCTGGAGATCGGCGATCTCGGCGCGCTGGGCGACGTACTGCCGTGTCGGATAGGCGAGGGCCACGACGAGCGAGCAGAACACCATCGCGAGCAGCGCGGCCCGGCCGGTCAGCCGGGAGCGCCGGGCCTGGCGCCTGGTCTGCGAGCGGTAGACCCGGGCCGCGGTCTGCTCCCCGATGATCCGGATCCTGGTCGCGGTGGAGAAACGGTCCCGGTCCTTCACCGCCATGTCCCGCCTCCGCATTCGTGCGTCGTCCTACGTGCGTACGTCCCCGCACACGGTACGGGACCGCGTACGGGGACGTACGTACGACGCTGCCTACGAGAGCGGCGCTCAGCCCTTGAAGCGGGGGAACGCGCTGCGGCCCGCGTACACCGCGGCGTCGTCGAGGATCTCCTCGATGCGCAGCAGCTGGTTGTACTTGGCGACGCGCTCGGAGCGGGCGGGGGCGCCGGTCTTGATCTGGCCGCAGTTGGTGGCGACGGCGAGGTCGGCGATGGTGACGTCCTCGGTCTCGCCGGAGCGGTGGGACATCATGCACTTGAAGCCGTTGCGCTGGGCCAGCTCCACGGCGTCCAGGGTCTCGGTGAGCGAACCGATCTGGTTGACCTTGACCAGCAGGGCGTTGGCGGCGCCCTCCTCGATGCCACGGGCCAGACGCTCCGGGTTGGTGACGAACAGGTCGTCGCCGACGATCTGGACCTTGTCGCCGAGCCTTTCGGTGAGGACCTTCCAGCCGTCCCAGTCGTCCTCGAACAGCGGGTCCTCGATGGAGACCAGCGGGTACGCCTCGACCAGCTCGGCGTAGTACTCGGTCATCTCGACGGCGGTGCGCTCCTTGCCCTCGAAGGTGTAGGAGCCGTCCTTGTGGAACTCGGAGGCGGCGACGTCGAGCGCGAGGGCGATCTGCTCGCCGGGCGTGTAGCCGGCCTCCTTGACCGCCTCGAGGATGAGGTCGAGGGCCTCGCGGTTGGAGCCGAGGTTCGGGGCGAAGCCGCCCTCGTCGCCGAGACCGGTGGCCAGGCCCTTGTTCTTCAGGACCTTCTTGAGCGTGTGGTAGACCTCGGCGCCCCAGCGCAGGGCCTCGGAGAAGGACTCCGCGCCGATCGGGGCGATCATGAACTCCTGGATGTCCACGTTGGAGTCGGCGTGCGAGCCGCCGTTCAGGATGTTCATCATCGGCACCGGCAGCAGGTGCGCGTTGGGACCGCCCAGGTAGCGGAAGAGCGGCAGGTCGCTGGCCTCGGAGGCGGCATGGGCGACGGCGAGGGAGACGCCGAGGATGGCGTTGGCGCCGAGCGAGCCCTTGTTGTCGGTGGCGTCCAGGTCGAACATGGCCTGGTCGATCAGGCGCTGCTCGGTGGCGTCGTAGCCGACGAGCTCCGGGCCGATCTGCTCGATGACGGCCAGCACGGCCTTCTCGACGCCCTTGCCGAGGTAACGGCTGGGGTCGCCGTCACGGAGTTCGATGGCCTCGAAGGCACCGGTGGAGGCGCCGGACGGAACGGCGGCACGACCCGTGCTGCCGTCGTCGAGGCCGACCTCGACCTCGACCGTGGGGTTGCCTCGGGAGTCCAGGATTTCCCGGGCTACGACGACGTCGATGGACGGCACGAGCATCTCCTTCTTCAATGTGACGCTTCGGTGTGACGCGCGGGTCCCGCAGGACCGCGGCGGCTCTGCGGGACCGAGCCTAACCGGCTCCGGGCGATCGGCCAGCCGATCGACCACCCGCTGGACAGAACCGAGAGTAAATTGTTTCCGAACGGAACAAAGACGTTTCCGGAAACCGGTACGGAACCGGAGGACGGAAACGCGACACGGGCCGGGCGCAAAAATCCCGCCCCGGTGCGTACGGGGGAACACGCACCGGGGCGGGAGTGGCGGGGGGCCGCCGCTTACTTGAGGTGCAGCTGCTGGCCCGGGTAGATCAGGTCGGCGTCGTCGACGATGTCGTCGTTCAGCTTGAACAGCTTCGCCCAGCCGCCCTTGACGTCGTGCTCCTCGGCGATCGAGCTGAGGGTGTCTCCCTTGACGACCTTGTACTCGCCGTCACCCTTCTCGACCTTCTTGCCGGTCGGGGTGGTGACGGTCTTCTTCTTCCCGGTCTTCTGCTCCGCGGCCGGACGCTCGGCGGAGCGGGAGGCCTTCTGCTCGGTGGAGCGCTCGGCGGTGGAGCCGCTGCTCTGGCTCTGCGAGCTCTCCGAGCTGCCGGAACCGCTGCTCTGGCTCTCGGAGCCGCCACCGGTGTACGCGGCGCCCGACAGGCCGGTGCCGCAGACCGGCCAGGCACCCTTGCCCTGGCCCGCGAGAACCTTCTCGGCGATCTGGATCTGCTGCGCCTTGCTCGCCTGGTTGGCGGTGGAGGCGAACTGCGTACCGCCGTAGGCGGCCCAGGTGGAGGCGGAGAACTGCAGACCGCCGTAGTAACCGTTGCCGGTGTTGATGGACCAGTTGCCGCCGGACTCGCACTGGGCGACGGCGTCCCACTCGGACGCGGTGGCGGCGGAGGCGTTGCCGGCCGCCATCAGCGGGGCGGCGACGGCGGCACCGGTGACGCCGGCGACGGCGATGACACGGGTGGCCTTGGACGGGCGACGGTGCTTGCCCTTGCCGGAAAACAGCATGGTTGATCCCCTCACCGACGCCTGCGAGGTGAGCTGTCGGGTTCGGGCCGGTTGAGTTGCCCGGCCGGGTTCCTCACGGAACTCGGCTCCACCCCTAGCCGCTCCGGCTCAACTGCCCGGTGCGGCGCTTACCTTGGGTCCCCCGCTCCTGCCTTCGGCGCTTGACGCGACGACTGTTCCCGTACGGCCGCTGGCAGGATTCGGCGTTGCGGCTGTCGGGGCCCGCGATGGCGAGCGTCTCGACCGTAGACACGCGCTCCGCGGATTTTCAAAGACGATCACGGCTTCTGAGACCTATCTCTCACGAGATCCAAAAGGGACATACGATCTCTAACCGTGACGCGAACTCCCCCTACTTTTCGCCCGATTCGCCCGCAACCGTGAGCGTCTGACCGGGCAGGATGCGGTCCGGGTCGGCACCGACGACCTTCTCGTTGCCGACGTAGAGCGCACGCCATCCGCCGTCGACACCGAAGGAGTCGGCGATGGCCCAGAGACTGTCGCCGGCGCGCACGATGTACGAGCCGTCCCCGGTCTCCCCCGACTCCGCGTCGCGCGAGGCGTGCCGCCCCGACGTGCTGTCCGTGAGCCCCCTCTTCACCGTGCCCTCGCCCGCGCCGTCGCCGCGGTGCCGGCCCGAGCCGGACGAGGCCTCGGCGCCCTGCGGTCCGGCGCCGGCGGCGGAGCCGGATTCCGCGGACGTGTCCGGCTCGACGGATTGGCCCGTGTCACCGGACGTGACATCGGAGGCGGTGTCAGATGACGCCGAAGAAGAGGGCGAAGGCGAGGAAGAGGACACTTCGGAGTTCGGGTCCGACGTCCCGGTGGAGGCGGACGAGTCCGACGAGCGGGACGAGCCGGTCGACTCGGACGACTGGGACGACTCGGGCGTTTCGGTGGCCGAGGGCGTTCCGGACGGCTTGACGGCGTCCGTCTTCCCCGAGGTGCCCGAGCCCTCCGACGCACCGTCACCGGCCGCGTCCGAGCCGCTGTCCGCGACCCCCGGGCCGTTGCCCAGGCCCGCGAGCAGACCGCAGGTCGGCCAGGCGGCTATGCCCTGGTCCGCCTGTATCTTCTCGGCGATCCCTATCTGCTGCGAGCGGCTGGCCTGGTCGGCACTGGGGGCGTACTGGAGGCCGCCGTACCGCTCCCACGCCTCCTGGGACAGCTGCAGGCCGCCGTAGTACCCGTTGCCGCTGTTCTGGCTCCAGGCGCCGCCGGTCTCGCATTCGGCGACCTGATCCCAGTTCGCGGAGCCGGCCGCGTGGGCGCCGGTGGCGCCGAGCAGCGGGATCGCGATGGCGGAGCCGGTCACTCCGGCGGCGACGACCAGGGCGGGAGCCTGGCGGGGGCGGCGGTGACGACCGTTCCCGGAGAGCATGCGACGACCTTTCACGAGACGACGGGGGCAGCGCGGCCGATGACGCTCGGCACCACGCTGATCCGTGAACGTATAGGCAGATCATCGCTTGTCACAAGTTCATGCCGCGCAGATCACGTGAAGATCACAGAGTTGAGCGTGTGTCACTTTCGCGTCGGCGACGCAACGTTGTCGGCGGACGACGCGAACGGTGTGAAGGAGACGGGCAGGGTGCGCAGGCCTCGCATGATGAGCCCGCCGCGCCACCGCAGTTCGGCCGGGTCCGCGGCGAGGCGGAGGTCCGGCAGGCGGGTGAGGAGCGTGGCCAGCGCCGTCCGGCCCTCCAGCCGGGCGAGCGGGGCGCCGAGGCAGTAGTGGATGCCGTGCCCGTATCCGAGGTGCTGGCTGTCGCGGCGGGCGAGGTCGAGGGTGTCCGGGTCCGTGAACCGCTCCGGGTCCCGGTCGGCCGCGGCGAGGACGACGAGGACGGGATCGCCGGCCGCGACGTCCTGCCCGCCGAGGGTCAGCGGCCGGGTGGCGAAACGCCAGGTGGCCAGCTCCACCGGTCCGTCGTAGCGCAGGAGTTCCTCGACACCGCTCGCCAGCAGGCCGCGCTCGCCCGCGGCCAGGGACGTCTGCAGCCGCTCCCGCTGGACGGGGTGGGTGAGCAGGGCGTAGGTGCCGTTGCCGATGAGGTTGACCGTGGTCTCGAAGCCCGCGAAGAGCAGGATGAAGGCCATCGCGGCGGCCTCGTTCTCGGTGAGGTGCTCGCCGTGGTCGGAGGCGCGGATCAGGCCGGAGATGAGGTCCTCGCCGGGTCCGGGCTCGGGCGGCAGCGCGGCGCGCTTGCGGTGGATGAGGTCGGCGAGGTAGCCGCGCATCTTCTTCACCGACCGCGCGACCCCGCCCCGCGGACCGCCCCCGTGACGGATCATCATGCCCGCCCAGTCCCGGAAGTCGTCCTGGTCCTCGCGGGGGACACCGAGCAGGTCGCAGATGGCGTAGATGGGCAGCGGGAAGGCGAACTCGTGGATGAGGTCGGCGGAGCCGGTGCCCGCGAACCGGCCGATGAGGTCGTCGGCCAGCTCCTGCACCCTGGGTGCGAACTCGGCCACCCGGCGGGGCGTGAACGCCTTGCTGACCAGTCGGCGCAGCCTGGTGTGGTCGGGCGGGTCGATGTTCAGCAGATGGGTCATCAGCTCGGCCTTCCGCTCCCCCGGAATGCCGGTCTTGCCCTTGGCGTGCGCGGGCTCGTCGTGGTGCGCCGGGTTCTTGGACAGCCGGGGGTCGGCGAGGGCCTGCTTCGCGTCGGCGTACCGGGTGACCAGCCAGGCCTCCACGCCGCTGGGCAGCCGGGTGCGGTGCACGGGGGCGTGCTCACGCAGCCAGGCGTAGGCCGGGTAGGGGTCGCTCGCGAACTCCCGGGTGAACAGCTCGGGAACGGGGCCGGGGACGGGCGGGCCCCCGGTCATCCCTCGACCGCCCTGATCGCGTCCCGGTACGCCCGGGCCGCCGCTCTCAGGGCGGCCTCGGGGTCGGTGCCCTCCGCCTCGGCGCGGGCGGCGAGAGCGAGCAGTTCGTAGCCGATGCCCTCGCCGGAGGGCATCGGCACCCGGAGGCCCGCGGTGCGGACCCGGGAGGCGAGCTTGGCGGCGAGGGCGAGACCGGGCTGGCCGAGGGGGACGCCCTCGGTGACCGAGGTGCGCTGCTTCTCGTCGGCCTTGGTGCGCAGCCAGTGCGCGCGGACCTCTTCGGGGGTGTCGGCCGTCGCGTCGCCGAAGACGTGGGGGTGGCGGTGGATCAGCTTGGCGACGATGGTGCCGGCCACGTCGTCGACCGAGAACGGGGCGTCGGCGTCCTCCTCCGCGATGCGGGCGTGGAAGACGACCTGGAGGAGCACGTCGCCCAGCTCCTCCCGCAGTTCGTCACGGTCGCCGTCCTCGATCGCCTCGACGAGTTCGTACGCCTCCTCGATGGCGTACTTGGCCAGGCCCTCGTGGGTGCGCCGGGACGACCACGGGCATTCGAGGCGGATGCGGTCCATGACCTGGACGAGGTCGAGGAGGCGGGCGCCCGGCAGGTCGTAGGAGGCGGGGAGCAGCTCGAGGTCGGGCATGTGGACGCGGCCGGAACCGGCGAGGCGGGCCAGTCCGTCGGTGAGCGCGGGCTCGCCCTCGCCGGTCGCGACGACGACCGCCGTGCGGCCGCCTGCGCAGGCGGCCAGCAGTTCCTCGGCGGCCGGGGCCGCCTCGTCGACCCGTATGCCCGCCTCGCGCAGGTACGGCAGCTGCGGGTGGGCTCCGTCGGCGCACAGGACGCGGTCGGCGGTGCGCAGGGCCTGCCAGGCGGGCCAGGACAGCAGGCCGGGGGCGACCCGGTGGCTGGTGGTCAGCAGGACGATGCGGCCCGGGTCGGGGGCGGTCGCGTCGGCGGTGGTGGCGTTCACTCTCCGAACCTAACGCACGCCGCCGACGGCCCCCCGAGTTGTCCACAGGGGGCCGGGCGGGCCCGTACGCAGGAGCGTCATGCCGGCTGGGGGGTCCCCGCCGTGATCTCCCGCACCCACGGCGTGCGGGTGTCGACCCGGCTGCTCTTCTGGACGTCCCAGGCGCCGTAGCGCGGGTTGAGGTCGACGTCGAGCTTCTTGGACGCCTCGGACAGGGCCTGCCAGAACTCGGGCCGGCTGGTGCCGGTGCCGAGGCTCTGGGCGAGCTTCTGGGCCTCCAGCTGGAGGCGGAGGTTCGCGTCGAGGCGCTCGGGGGGAACGCCGTACTGCTGGAGCCAGACCGTCTCCAGCTGTGCGGGGCCGCCCGCCTGCTCCTCCAGTCCGCCGCGCATCCCCTGCACTTCCCTGCGGGTGACGCTCACACCGGCGTCCTGGGCGGCGCGGTGCAGGACCTGGTCGAGGACCATGCCGTGCAGGGTGTCGCGGGTGAGGGTGCCGGTCTTGGCGACGACCTGCTGGTACTGGGTCTCGTCCGGGACGGCGGCGCGCTGTGCCTCGCGAACCTCGTCGACGCGGTTCTCCAGCTGGGCGACGGTGATCCGCTGGTCGCCGACGACGGCCGCCGCGCCCGGATGCGCGTCGTTGCCGCAGGCGGCGAGCAGAGGGGCCGCGGCGGCGATCGCGGCGGTGAGCAGGAGCGCGGGGCGACGGCGGCGGTGCAAGGGAACCTCCCGGTGGAGATTGTGCGGCGGTGCACAAGGTCTTGCGGTGATCGATGTTAGGCAGTGGCCC
The DNA here is from genome assembly GCF_043200575.1 of Streptomyces sp. NPDC048392. Lineage (NCBI taxonomy): Bacteria > Bacillati > Actinomycetota > Actinomycetes > Kitasatosporales > Streptomycetaceae > Streptomyces > Streptomyces sp. NPDC048392. The sequence goes on along the minus strand of NZ_JBICYB010000035.1, from coordinate 42,306 downwards.
GGCTCTGGCCAACCCATTGGACCAACGATTCATCAGGACTTCGGGCACCGCCTCGCCGTCCCGCGAAGCGCGGCGGCCGTCAGCCGCGCACCTGGCCGAGCCACTGGAGGGTGCGCCGGATGTCGGCGGCGAGCGGATGGCCGGGGCCGTGGAGGCGCTCCACGTCGTGCAGCAGCCGGGCCAGCGTCTCGTGGGCGGCGGCGCGGTCGCCGAGGGCGAGGAGGAGGTGGCCGATGCGGCGGCGGACGTCGTGGGCGAGGTCGGGGTCGCCCGCGACGTACTGGTTCTCGTAGTACGGCAGCAGCGCCCGGTACTCGGTGAGGGCGGCGGCCGGTTCGCCGAGCTGTTCCAGGCACTGGGCGGCGTCGTAGCGGTGGCGCAGGGACTGCGGGTCGGCCTGGCCTGCCTCGGCGGCGCGTTCGTCGGCGAGGCGGCGCAGCTCGGGCAGGGCCCGCCGGTACTGGCCGTCGTCCAGGAGGGTGGCGGCGTACTGCTTGCGCAGGGTGCGCACGACCGGGGAACGCTCGCCGTGCTGTTCGGCGGCGGCGGGCAGGATCGCGCCGAGGATGTCGACGGCCTGGGTGATGCGTCCCTCGCCGAGGAGGCGCTTGACGTCGTCGACGGCGCGGGCGACGTCGGGTCTTCCGGTCTCGGCGACGGGCTGGGCCGGGGCGGGCTGCGGCGCGGGGGTGAGGGCGCGGTCGGGCCAGGGGGCGTGCGGGCGTACGAAGGGGCGGGTGGGATCGAGGGGGCCGCCGGTGGGCATGCCGCGGGCGGGCAGCAGCAGCGCCAGGTGCTCGTACACCTCCTGGGCGGAGGCGGGGCGGTGCTGCGGGTCCTTGGCCAGCAGGCGCAGGACGAGGGCTTCGAGCGCCTCGGGGACCTCCGGGCGGACGCGGCGCACGGGCAGCGGCGGCTCGTACAGGTGCCGGTGCAGCACGCCGAGCGCCGTGGAGCCCGCGAACGGCACGTCGCCGCTGAGCAGTTCGTGCAGCAGTACGCCGAGCGCGTACAGGTCGGTGTAGGGGCCGACGGCGCCGCCCATGGCCTGCTCGGGCGCCATGTAGGCGGGCGAGCCGATGGGGGTGCCGGTGTGGGTGAGACGGGTGGTGTCGGCGTCCATGACGGAGGCGACGCCGAGGTCGAGGACGGTGACGGTGCCGTCCTGCTTGACCATCACGTTGCGCGGCTTGAGGTCGCGGTGGACGATCGGCACGGCGTGCACGGCGCTCAGTACGGCGCACAGCTGGGCGGCGACGGCGACGGCCCACTGCCACGGGTACGGCTCGTGCTCGGCGAGGTGGTCGGAGAGGTCGGCGCCGTCGACGTACTGCATGACGAGGAACAGCTCCTCGCCCTCGCTGCCCGCGTCGTGCACCGTGACCAGGCCGGGGTGGTCGACCTGTGCGGTGATCCGGCACTCGCGCACGAACCGGCGGCGCAGTTCGTCGGACTCCTGTCCGGCCACCCTGTCGGGGCGCAGCAGCTTCACCGCCACGCGCCGGTCGAGCCGCCCGTCGTAGGCCGTCCAGACCTGTCCCATGCCGCCCTGGCCGATGAGCGTGGACAGCTCGTAGCGGCCGGCGACGACGCGTCCCGTCGCCACGTTCACCGGCCGCCCTGCTGGTCGCCGCCGTCGTGCTTGCGCAGGTAGTCGCTGAGCTCGTCGAGTTCGGCGCGGACCTGGTCGATGCGGGCGGGCTGCGGGGTCCGCGGAGGCGGCGGGGCGGGCGACTGCGGGCCTGGGGCCTGGTAGGGCGGGACGGGCGGCTGCGCGGGTGCGGGCGTGCAGGGGTAAGGGGGGCGCGGGTGCCCGTAACCGGCCGTCGGGGGCGGGAACGGCACCGGGCCCGGGTGGCCGGCGGGGGATCGCCCCTGGTGGTGCCGGATGTCCGCGTACAGGAAGTAACCGGCGCAGGCACAGGCGTTGACCAACAGGATGATCATGCCCGTGGTGCCGGCCGGGGTGCTGAAGTCGTCGGTGTGGTCGGTGACCAGGAAGCCGAAACTGACCACCAGGAGGGCGGCCGACGCCCCGAAGGCCCACCATTCGCGCGGCTTGCGGGTCACGACGGCCACGTACAGGGTCGGTATCCAGGCGAGGAACCCGATGCTCAGCAGGGGCAGGGCCACGAAGAAGACGCGCAGCAGGACCAGCACCGCGGTCCTGGGGCGTCCCGGCGGCGGTGGCGGCGCGTAGCCGTGGCCGTGCATGACTTCTCCTGAGGACCTGATGGGGACGGACGCGTACCGGTCGACCGGTGCGGAGACGAGCGTATAGGCCGATACGGACAAGCGGCCCCGGGTTGTACCGAACCGTTGTCGTCCTGGTCACCGGGCTCTGCGCGGGCCGCTCAGCCGGGTGTCACCGTGCCGTCCGTGAGCCCGTCGTACATGCCCCGCACCAGCTGCTCCCCCAGGCGGCCCGCGCGCCTCAGCGCGCGCTCGAACTCGTCGAGGGCGCGGAAGCGCTCGCCGTAGCTCCGCTGGGCGTCGAGGGGGAGCCTGGGGAGCCGCAGGCGCCGCACGTCGAGGCGGGTGGCGGTGGAGGCGTAGCTGCTGGCCTGCCGGTGGTTGGCGGTGCCGCGCAGGAACCCGGCGAGGAACCAGGGGTCGAGGGCGGTGGGGTCGGGGCGCAGCAGGACGAGGTTGCGGCCGAGGGCGGCGCCGGCGGTCGCGTCGTCGATGACGCGCGCGACGGAGCCGCCGCCGAGGACGGGCACGACGACGTCGCCCGGTTCGGTCAGCACGGGTTCCTCGTCGCTCTCGGGGAGAGTGCCCGAGGGGCCGGTGCCGGCGAGTACGTCGTGGTCGGTGAGGAGCGGCACGCGCGCGTGGCCGCCGTGGGTGCCGGTGCGCAGCACGAGGGCGCCGCCGCGGGCGAGTTCGCCGACGGTGGTGAGCGGCCGGCGGGGCGCGGGGCGTCCGGTGCCGGGGGGCGCGGGGGTGAGGTCCGCGGTCAGGCGCAGGGTCTCGCCGAGGCGCTCGCGCACGTCCGTGAGCCGTCCGGCGCCGCCGGTGGCGGTGGGGGGCGGCAGGTGGCGGGCGGGGGCCAGGTCCACGTCGTCGTCGAGGAGTTCGATGACGGGCAGGGAGCGGGCCAGACCCGGCCGGTCGTCGAAGCGGCCGGTGCGGTCGAAGCCGGTCCAGGCGTCGAGCACGGCGTCCCGCACGGACCGCCAGTCCGGCCCGCCGCGCCCCTCCCCGGCGAACTGACCCGCGTCGACGAGCAGCACCTCGGGCTGCGCGGGCGCCTTCTCCGGCCGGCGCAGGACCCACAGGTGCAGGGGGAGGTTGTACGGGGGTGCCGCGCCCACCGGCAGGGCGATCACGGCGCGCAGCGCGCCCCGGCGCAGCAGGTCGGCGCGGACACGGCGGCCGGAGCGGCGGGAGGCCGCGGCGGGCGGCATCAGGACGACGACGGTGCCGCCGTCCCTGACGCGGGCCAGGGCGTGCTGCACCCAGGCCAGTTCGGACTCGGTGCGGGCCGGGAAGCCGTACTCCCAGCGAGGGTCGTAGGCGAGTTCGTCGTGGCCCCAGTTGCGCTCGTTGAACGGCGGGTGGCACAGCGCGGCGTCGGCGCGCAGGCCGGTCCGGGCGTCCGCGCGCAGGCTGTCACCGGCGGCGACCCGCACGGCGGCGTCCGTGCTCAGGGCGAGCCGCAGTGCGGTGAGTGCGGCCAGTGCGGGGTCGCTGTCCTGGCCGTACAGCTCCTGTCCCGGCCGGGTGGCGGTGGTGGCGGCGCGGAGCAGGGTTCCGGTGCCGCAGGCGGGGTCGAGCACCGTGCGGGCGGGACCGGCGAGTTCGGCCATCAGGTCGGCCAGCGGGCCCGGGGTGAGTGTGTACTGCCGCGGGTTGGCGTCGAGGTGCCGACCGAGCAGGAACTCGTACGTCTTGCGGGCGCCCGGTCCCGCGGCGAGTTCGGCGGTGCCGCGCAGGAGTGGTGCGGAGGGGAGCAGCCGGGGGCCGGCCGGGGTGGGGACGGTGCGTGCGGGGCCTGTGCCGAACCGGGCGTCGAGTACCTCGTCGAGGGCGGCGGGCAGCATGGCGGCGAGGCGTTCGTCGGAGCCGGCGCTCACCCGCAGCCAGCGGGTCGGGCGGTCGTGGACGAGCAGGAGGACGCAGCCTGCGTGCACCAGGGCGGCGACCGGTCCTTCGGGGTGGCCGGCCAGCTGCTGCCAGACGCGTTCGCGCGGGGGGACCTCGGCGAGTTTGCCCTGGGCGCGCAGCCATGCCTCGACCTCGGCGAGGGCGAAGGACGGGCTGGTCTCGGTGCCGCCGACCGGTTTGGGGAAATCGCCGTGCCGACGGCGCCAGTTGCTGACGGCGGCCCGGCCGACGCCGGCGAGCCGCGCGATACCGGCGGCGGTCACCTCTGTCCCGTTGTCCTGCACCGTCGGGCCCCCTCGTCCTGGTGTGTGATGCCGATCCTACCGATGAACTTCGGCTTCCCCCGATTCACGCCGTGTACCGCAACCTTGCCGTGAATCGTGTTGACTCGATTCACAGGCTCTGTTCTCATTGACCCGCCGACGGGCCGCCCTCAGGGATCTGAGGGATTCCGGCTCACGGCCAACAGATCTGTCTCTGGGGAGAGGACTGACGTCATGGGTATGAAGGCCAAGATCGCGCTCGGTGCCGCGGTGGGGGTCGTCGTCATCGGCGCCGTGTCGGCGAACTCGGGCGACGGGGACGGCGACGGCAAGAGCGACGGCCGCCCCTCCGCCAGTTCGGGCGGGAAGTCCGGCGGCGCGAAGTCGGACGGCGCCTCCGACGCGAAGTCCGCCGAGGACAAGGCCGTCGAGAAGGCGTCCCGGGCCGAGCAGTTCAAGGCGTTCGTGCGGAAGAACGGGACGGTGCCGGAGAAGGACGCCGTCACCCACGTCACCAAGGTGCAGGGCGCCGACGAGCAGAACGACATCCTGGACACCGCCGACGTCTACACCGACTTCACCGGCGGCCTCATGGGCGAGGGCACGGGCCCGGCCAAGCTCATCGCCTCCGCGTTCGCCGACTGGAAGGACAGCGAGAACGGTCTCGTCACCGTCTACGACGCCGACGGCGAACTCCTCGGCAACGGCGAATTCTGACCGCCGGCCCGGCCGCCGACGCCCGCGGTTCACCGTTCGCCGTTCACCGAGAACCCCCGGGGGACCCACCATGCGTCGTCACGCACGTCGCACCGCACTCACCCCCCTCTTCCTCGCGGCGGCCGCCACCGCGAGCCTGACCGGCTGCCAGTCCGACGGGGACGGAGCCGGCGCGTCCGGCGACCCGGCGTCCGGACCGGCAGCCGCGTCACCGTCGGCCCCCGCGCCCGCCCCCGCGTCCGCCCCCGCGCCCGCGTCGGCGTCCGCGTCCGCGTCGGCATCGGCATCGTCGGCCGCGAAGGAACCGTTCGCCGGGCTGACCGGCGCGGAGATATCCCAGCGGGCGCTCCAGGCCACCACCGGGGCACGCTCGCTGCGCAGGACCGGCGGCGTCCCCGACGACGCGAGCGGCGGCACCATTGAGATCGGCATCGCCCTGGACCGGCGGGGCGAGTGCGCCGGGACGATGAGCCTGGACGGCCAGGGCCGGGCCGAGGTGACCAGGACCGGCGACACGCTCTGCCTGAGGTACGACGAGCCGTCCCTGCGGGCGCGGAGCGAGGGCGAGCCGCAGGCCGACACCGAGGCCCTCGTGGCGCTGCCGGCCGGACGGTGGACCAGCAGGTCCGCCGGCGGGCCGGACGCGAGGGAGACGGCCGGATTCTGCGACCTGGACAAGCTGCTGGACGACGCCGGGGGCACCGGCGGCGGCACCCGGTCGGAGGTGACCCGCGGCAGGGCCACCACCGTGGACGGCACGCCCGCGATCACCCCGTACGAGCAGGACGGCCCGGACCGCGACACGCTGTACGGGGCCACCGAGGGCGAGCCGTACCTGCTGCGCTTCGAGAGCGGGGCCGAGCAGGAGGCGGGCGCCCCCTCCTTCACCGGGTACGACGAGCCGGTGCCCGCCGAGGCGCCCGCCGGAGACATCCTCGACCTGGACGGGACGAGCACCTGACGGAGGCCCGGACGGCCCGTTCCGTCAGCCACCGCACTGCGTCAGCAACGTCCTCTTGTCGGGTGCCGTGATCGCCAACTCGTACTTGACGGCGACCTGCGCGAACCGCACGGCGTACGCGCACCGGATCGACTTGTCGGGCGGCAGCCAGGAGGCAGGGCCGGAGTCGCCCTTGGCGGAGTTGGCCCTGCCCTCCACGGGGAGCAGGTTGAGCGGGTCGTTGGCCAGTTGCTCGCGCTTGCTCTCCGCCCACCGCGAGGAGCCCATCTGCCAGCTGTACGACAGCGGCACGACGTGGTCGATCTGGACCTCGCTCGCCTTCTGCTTGCGCCATTCGATGCTCGTCCCCGTGTACGGGTCGTCCAGCGTCATCGCGATGACCACGCAGTCGGAGCCGGACCGGAAGCGCACCCCCTGGCCGTCGCGTTTCAACAGGTCGTTCCGCGTGTCACAGCCGTTCCTCGCCAGCGGCACCCCGTCCGCCGTGTCCATCCACGCGTAGCCGAACTCGTCCCGGTCGTAGCCCGTCTTCGGGCCGCGTCCCTTGGTCCTCAGGCCGTCGATGAGGGCGCGGGCCTTCGCCTCGGGGCCGTCGCCGGTGACCGGGGCGAGGCCCGGTTCGGTTCCGTCGGGGTTCTTCAGCGGGCTGACGGCGTGCCCCGCGGCCGGGGCCTCGGCGCCGCCGCCCGGGGACGATGACCCGTCGCCCCCAAGGCCCTCGCAGCCGGTGACCAGAGCCAGCGCGAGGGCCGTGCCCGCGGCCCACCCGGTACGGATCCTGCCGTGCCGCCTCATGCGTGTCCCTCCCCTTGCCGTTCGCGGGTACCACCGTAGCGACGCAGAGGTCCAGACCATAGGGTGCCTTATGACCCTTAGTGGGCATGCTGGACATAACTGCCGTACGGTCGACAGTGAGTCACGTCTCGGAAGGAGTGCTGCATGGGCATCCTCGACAAGATGAAGAGCATGGCAGGCAAGGACAAGGACAGGTCAAGGAAGATGTCCGACGCCGCCGAGAGCCAGGTCAACCAGAGGACCGGCGGCAAGCACGAGAAGCAGGTCGACTCCGCGCAGCAGCAGGCCGAGGGCAAGCTCGGCTTCGGACGCGAGGGCGGTGACCGGCCGGAACAGCAGTAGCCGCTCCCGTACCCGGACCTGTCGAAGCCGTCGGTGGGGACGGTCCCCGGACCGTCCCCACCGACGGCTTCCCCGGCTCCCGCGGCTCCCGCGGCTCCCGCATGGGACGGTCCGTCGCCCGGAGCGGGCGCTGCGGCCCCAGGACGGCGGGCGGGACACCCCCGGGACCAGCAGGTGCTACGACCCCGGGATCGAGGTCAGGAACTCGCCCACCCAGCCGAGCAGTTCGCGCCCGACCAGCGGCTTGCCGCCCACCTTCGCGGTCTTCGGGCGCGGTACGAGGACCTGGTGCGCGCCCGCCTTGATGACGCTGCCGGGGTAGAGCCGCTTGAGTCTCAGCTCCTGGGACTCGCGCAAGTCCACGGGCGCGAAGCGGATGTTGTTGCCCTGGAGCACGATCTCGCCGACGGCGCACGCCCGCGCGAGCATCCGCAGACCCGCGACCAGCAGCAGGTTCTCCACCGGCTCCGGCAACTTGCCGTAGCGGTCGACGAGTTCCTCGCGTACGGCCTTGACGTCCTCCTCGCTGCCGGCGGAGGCGATGGAGCGGTACGCCTGGAGCCGCAGCCGCTCGCCGGGGGCGTAGTCGTGCGGGACGTGCGCGTCGACCGGCAGTTCGATCTTGACCTCGAGCGGCGGCTCCTCCTCGACACCGCCCTCCAGGGAGGCCCGGTAGTCGGCGACCGCCTCGCCCACCATCCGCACGTACAGGTCGAAACCGACGCCCGCGATGTGGCCGGACTGCTCGCCGCCGAGGAGGTTGCCCGCGCCGCGGATCTCCAGGTCCTTCATCGCCACGTACATGCCCGCGCCCATCTCGGTGTGCTGGGCGATGGTGGCGAGCCGCTCGTGCGCGGTCTCCGTCAGGGGCTTCTCCGGCGGGTACAGGAAGTACGCGTAGCCGCGCTCCCGTCCTCGGCCGACGCGGCCGCGCAGCTGGTGGAGCTGGCTGAGGCCGAAGTTGTCGCCGCGCTCGACGATGAGGGTGTTGGCGTTGGAGATGTCGATGCCGGACTCGACGATCGTGGTCGAGACGAGGACGTCGAACTTCTTCTCCCAGAAGTCGACGACGACCTGCTCCAGGGCCTGCTCCGACATCTGGCCGTGGGCGGTGGCGATGCGCGCCTCGGGGACGATCTCGCGCAGCCTGGCCGCCGCGCGGTCGATGGACTCGACGCGGTTGTGGATGTAGAAGACCTGGCCCTCGCGCAGCAGCTCGCGGCGGATCGCGGCGCCGATCTGCTTGTGCTCGTAGGGGCCGACGAAGGTCAGCACCGGGTGGCGCTCCTCCGGCGGGGTGGTGATCGTGGACATCTCGCGGATGCCCGTGACCGCCATCTCCAGGGTGCGCGGGATGGGCGTGGCGGACATGGTCAGCACGTCGACGTTGGCGCGCAGCTTCTTCAGCTGCTCCTTGTGCTCGACGCCGAAGCGCTGCTCCTCGTCGACGACGACCAGGCCCAGGTCCTTGAACCTGGTCTCGGAGGAGAACAGGCGGTGGGTGCCGATGACGACGTCCACCGAGCCCTCGCGCAGGCCCTCCAGTGTCGCCTTCGCCTCGGTGTCGGTCTGGAAGCGGGACAGCGCCTTCACGCTCACCGGGAACTGGGCGTAGCGCTCGCTGAACGTCCCGAAGTGCTGCTGCACCAGCAGGGTGGTGGGGACGAGTACGGCGACCTGCTTGCCGTCCTGGACGGCCTTGAAAGCGGCGCGCACCGCGATCTCGGTCTTGCCGTAGCCGACGTCGCCGCAGATCAGGCGGTCCATCGGGACCGTCTTCTCCATGTCGTCCTTGACCTCGGCGATGGTGGTGAGCTGGTCCGGCGTCTCCACGTAGGGGAAGGCGTCCTCCAGCTCGCGCTGCCAGGGCGTGTCCGCGCCGAACGCGTGCCCGGGCGCCGCCATCCGCGCGCTGTAGAGCCTGATCAGGTCGGCGGCGATCTCCTTGACCGCCTTCTTGGCGCGGGCCTTGGTCTTGGTCCAGTCGGCGCCGCCGAGGCGGTGCAGGGTGGGGGCCTCGCCGCCGACGTACTTGGTGATCTGCTCCAGCTGGTCGGTGGGGATGTAGAGCCGGTCGCCCGGCTGGCCGCGCTTGGCCGGGGCGTACTCCACGACCAGGTACTCGCGGGTGGCGCCCTGCACGGTGCGCTGGACCATCTCGATGTAGCGGCCGACACCGTGCTGCTCGTGGACGATGTAGTCGCCCGTCTCCAGGGTGAGCGGGTCGATGGTCTTGCGGCGCCGGGCGGGCATCCGGGCGCCCTCGCGGCCGGCGGCCTTCTGCCCGGTCAGGTCGGTCTCGGTGAGCACGGCGAGCTTGAGGGCCTGGTCGACGAAGCCGTGGTCGATCGAGCCGCAGGAGACGTGTACGACGGAGGGGCTGAGGGTGCCGAGGTCGTTGTCGAGGCGGGCCGCGATGCCCTCGCCGCCGAGGACCTCGACGGTGCGGGCCGCGGGGCCGTGGGCCTCGGTGACGTAGACCGCGCGCCAGCCGTCGGCGAGCCAGCCCTTGGTGTCGGCCAGCGCCTTGGCGGTGTCGCCGCGGTAGGTGTCGGGGGCGTGCATGCCGAGCTTGAGGGTGTCCCCGGCCGCGTCGGCGGCATAGGTCTCCGTCAGTTCCCCGTCGGCGGCGAACGGCGAGACGGACCACCACATCATGTCCAGTTCGCGGGCCCGCTCGCGGACGTCCGCGAGGGACCACAGGGACGCCGCGTCCACGTCGATGGGCGCCTCGCCGCCGCCGGCGGCGGTGGCGGCCCAGGACGCCTGGAGGAACTCCTGCGAGGTCGCCACCAGGTCCGCGGCCCGCGTGCGCACCCGCTCGGGGTCGCAGACCAGGGCCATGGCGTCCTCGGGCAGCACGTCGAGCAGCAGTTCCATCTCGTCGACGAGGACGGGGGCCAGGGACTCCATGCCCTCGACGGCGATGCCCTCGGCGATCCTGCCGAGCAGTTCGCCCAGCTCGGGGTGGTCCTCGGCGAGGACGCGGGCGCGCTCGCGTACGTCGTCGGTGAGGAGCAGCTCGCGGCAGGGCGGGGCCCACAGACCGTGCTCGGCGACCTCCAGGGAACGCTGGTCGGCGACCTTGAAGTAGCGGATCTCCTCGACGTCGTCGCCCCAGAACTCGACGCGGAGCGGGTGCTCCTCCGTCGGCGGGAAGACGTCCAGGATGCCGCCGCGCACGGCGAACTCGCCGCGCTTCTCCACCAGCTCCACGCGCGCGTACGCCGCCGCTGCCAGCGCCTGGACGACCTCCTCCAGGTCGGCGCTCCGCCCGGTGTTCAGCGCCACCGGCTCCAGGTCGCCGAGGCCCTTGACCTGCGGCTGGAGCACGGAGCGTACGGGCGCGACGACGACGGAGACCGGGCCGGTCTCCGGGTCGTCGGGGCGGGGGTGGGCCAGGCGCCGCAGGACGGCCAGGCGGCGGCCGACGGTGTCGCTGCGCGGGCTGAGCCGCTCGTGCGGGAGGGTCTCCCAGGAGGGGTACTCCACGACGCCCTCGGACGGCAGCAGGGAGCGCAGGGCCGCGGCCAGGTCCTCCGCCTCGCGTCCCGTCGCCGTCACCGCCAGCACGGGGCGGCCCGTCTCGCGGGCCAGGGCGGCGATCGCGAAGGGGCGGGCCGCGGGCGGGCCGACCAGGTCGACGTGCATGCGGTTGCCGTCCGCGGCCGCGGAGATCGCTTCCGCGAGGGCGGTGTCCTTGACGACGGCGTCGAGCAGACCGTGCAGGCTCATGGAGGGGGCGCTTCCGTCCTGGGGTGGGACAACACGAATAACCCGGCGCGGTGAGGGCCGGGGGTCTCCAGGGTACGTCGGTCCGCTCGGGTGCGCCGGGGGCTGTGGACGGCGCCGGGTGCGTGGCGGCTTCCGGGGCCGCGTCGAAAAGGACCCGGCGCCGGGGGCGGTGAGGCCTCCGGCGCCGGGTCTCCCCCGCAACCCCCGTGTGCGGTGGCTGTCGGGCGCTACTCCGTCGCGATGGCGTTCAGGACGTTCATGCGGCCCGCCCGGAAGGCCGGGACCAGGGCGGCGAACAGGCCCACGAAGGCCGAGCCGACGAAGACTCCGATGATCGTCGGCCAGGGGATGTCGAGGACGTTCAGGCCCTCCAGTGCGAGCAGCTTCTGCGCGGTGGCGCCCCAGCCCATGCCCAGTCCGAGGCCCAGCAGGGCGCCGAAGAGGGCGATGACGACGGACTCCATGCGGATCATGCGGCGCAGCTGGCGGCGGGAGAGGCCGATCGCCCGCATCAGGCCGATCTCGCGGGTCCGCTCGACCACCGACAGGGCCAGGGTGTTCACCACGCCGAGGACGGCGACGATGATCGCCAGGGCGAGCAGACCGTAGACCATGTTCAGCAACTGGCCGACCTGGTCCTTCAGCTCCTGCTTGTAGTCGGTCTGGTCGGCCACCTGGTACTGCGGGTACGCGTCCAGCGACTTCTTCAGCGCCGCGTACGCCTGGTCGGCGTGGCCGTCCTCGGCCGTGGCGAACATGATGGTGTTGGGCGGGACGTTCCGGGCCGGCAGGTACTTCCGCATCGTCTCGATGCTGATGTACCGGGCGCCCTGGTCGATGGCCACGTCGTCGCTCGTGATCGCGGCGACCTCGAGCTTCGCGGTCTCGCCGCCCTTGAAGGCGACGGAGAGGGTGTCGCCGACGTGCACGCCGTGCTTCTCGGCGTAGTCCGAGCCCACCGACATGGCGTCCGTGCCGTAGGCGGCGGAGAGCTTGCCCTCCGTGGTCTCGCGGCGCACGTCCTCGGCGTAGGTCGGGTCGGCCGCCGTGACACCGTCGTCGTCCGTCTTGCCGTCGGGCGAGGTCAGCGTGGCGTCGAGCGTCTTGTAGCGGGTGACGTGCTCCAGGCCGGGCGTGTCCTGCATGGCCTTCTCGGCCTGCGGCACGATCCGCTGGTTGCCCTGGACGATGAAGTCCGCGCCGACCGTCTTGTCCAGCTCGCTGGTGGCCGAGGCGACCATGGAGGAGCCGACGACGGACAGGCAGGCCACCAGCGCGAGGCCGATCATCAGGGCGGCGCCCGTGGCGCCGGTGCGGCGCGGGTTGCGCAGGGCGTTGCGCTCGGCGAGCCGGCCCACGGGGCCGAAGGCCCGCAGCAGCACCGCGCTGATCGCCCGGACCACGAAGCCGGCCAGCAGCGGGCCGATGACGACGAAGCCGATGAGCGAGAGCACGATGCCCGCGCCGAGCATCAGTGAACCGTCGCTCGCCTTGTCGGCGGAGGCGGCGGTGAACAGGGCGGCGGCACCGGCGCCGGTGAGCACCAGGCCGATCAGTCCGCGGACGCGCCCGGCCCTGCCGTCGGCCGGTGTGCCGGCGTCGCGCAGGGCGGCCATCGGCGAGATCCTGCCGGCGCGGCGGGCCGGCAGATAGGCCGCCAGGACGGTGACCACGATGCCGAGGAGCAGCCCGGTCACGGGGGTCGCCGTCTTGATGGTGAGGTCGTCGGTGGACAGGTTCATGCCCGCCGCCGACATCAGCTTCATCAGGCCGATGGCGATGCCGACGCCGGCCGCGACCCCGAGGGCCGAGCCGACGACGCCGAGGAGGAACGCCTCGACCAGCACCGAGCGGTTGACCTGCCGGCGGGAGGAGCCGATGGCCCGCATCAGGCCTATCTCGCGGGTGCGCTGGGCGACCAGCATGGAGAAGGTGTTGATGATCAGGAAGATGCCGACCAGGAACGCGATCCCGGCGAAACCGAGCATGGCGTACTTGATGACGTCCATGAACTCGCCGACGTCCTCGCGGCCTTCGTCGGACGCCTCCTCGGCCGTCTGGACCTTGAAGGTGTCCCCCAGGGCTCCGGAGACGTTCCGCTTGAGCTGCGCGTCGGTGACGCCGGACGCGGCGGTGACGTTGAACTGGCTGAACCGGTCGGCGCCGCCGAGCAGTTCACGCTGCGCGGTGGGGGTGTCGAAGTAGACGACCGCGGCACCCGGGTTGGTGACGGTGAAGGAGGCGATACCGACGATCTCCGCCTTGAAGTCGCCGGTCTGCGCGATGGTGCGCAGCTCGTCACCGATCTTCAGGTCGTGCTTGTCGGCGGTGCCGGAGTCGACCATCGTCTCGGTCGGGCCGCGCGGCGCGTGACCCGAGGTGATCTCCATGGACCGCAGGTCGTTCCTGGTCCAGTTCCCGGCGAGGGTCGGGGCGCCGTTGGTGGCCCCCACGTTGTCGTTGTCGGCGTCGACGACGGTCACGTTCGTCGAGACGACCGCGCCCTCGGCCGACTCGACGCCCTCGGCCGAACGGATCTTCTCCAGCGTGGACGCGGGCAGCGACTCGGGCACCCCGTTCTGCGGGGTGTCCTCGGCCTTGGCGTCCTTCGGGGCGACCGTCACGTCCGAGGAGGTGACCGCGAAGAGCTTGTCGAAGGTGGTGTTCATCGTGTCGGTGAACACCAGGGTGCCGCACACGAACGCCACCGACAGCAGCACCGCCACCGCCGAGAGCGCCATGCGGCCCTTGTGTGCGAAGAAGTTGCGCATCGAGGTCTTCACCACGGTCATGACGTGCGCCCCCGGGCGTCGAAGTCCTTCATGCGGTCGAGCACGGCGTCCGCGGTGGGCTGGTACATCTCGTCCACGATCCGGCCGTCGGCGAGGTACAGCACCCGGTCCGCGTAGCTGGCGGCCACCGGGTCGTGGGTGACCATCACGATGGTCTGGCCCAGCTCGGTGACGGAGCGGCGCAGGAAGCCGAGGACTTCGGCACCGGCGCGCGAGTCGAGGTTTCCGGTCGGCTCGTCACCGAAGATGATCTCGGGGCGGGCGGCCAGGGCCCGCGCCACCGCGACCCGCTGCTGCTGGCCGCCGGAGAGCTGGGTGGGCCGGTGCCTGAGCCGGCCGGCGAGCCCCACGGTCTCCACGACCCGGTCCAGCCAGGCGCGGTCGTACTTGCGGCCGGCGATGTCCATGGGCAGCGTGATGTTCTCGAGCGCGTTGAGCGTCGGGAGCAGGTTGAACGCCTGGAAGATGAAACCGATCCGGTCCCGGCGCAGTTGCGTGAGCCTCTTGTCCTTCAGGCCGGTGATCTCGGTCTCGTCGAGGTGGATCTGCCCGCTGGTGACGGTGTCCAGGCCTGCCAGGCAGTGCATCAGCGTGGACTTGCCGGAGCCCGACGGGCCCATGATGGCGGTGAACCGGCCGCGGGCGATGTCCACGTCCACGTGGTCGAGGGCGACCACCCGGGTCTCACCCGACCCGTAGGCCTTCACGACCTGCCGCGCTCGCGCGGCAACGGCCGTACGCCCTCCAGTGCTCCCGTGCGTGGGAATACCTACGGCCGATGTCATGTCAAGTCTCCTATGTCGGTCATCGAGTGAGCCGCCGGTGCCGCGACCGTCGTGGTGTTGCCATCGTGCGGATGCCGTGCCGCCGTGCTGCTGCCTCGAAGAGTCTGTCCGGAACCGGGGGCCGACCGCGCTGGTGTTCAGCGCAGTCTTCTACGGGGGGAAACCCCACCCCCGCGGGTCCGGTTCGCCGCCCCCCAGCGGCGTAAAGCCAGATTAAGGACGCCATCGGGTCCTTCTCGTCCTCCGTCGGTACGAACCCTCCCCGAGCCGTAGTACGGAGGTACCCCTAGGGGCAGTCCACCCTCCGGTGGAGCGGACCTCGGGGTCGCCCTCCACCCTCGGACGCACCGGGCGTCCACCCTGCCGCGGCGTCAGGGTCGAGCGGGCACCCCCGGCGGCCGCACACCGACCGACCCCGCCGCACACCGGCACAGGGCGATCGAGAACGCCGGAAGCCCCGGCTTGAGCCCGAGGAGCACGTCACAGGCGTACCGGACCGCTCAGCACCCTCATCGGGGGCACACCGGCCCTACGGCTCCTGTCGCCCGCACCCCCCTGTTCGCCCCTCCTCGGCTTCGCCTGCGGCCGGCCGGGCACGCTGCTCTCCGGCCGGTACGAGGCGCGGGAGCGGCGCCTGCCCTACGAGGCGGTGGAGGCCCCGAGCCCACGCCGGGGCGGTACGCCAGGGCGGTACGCCAGGGCGAGCGGCGGCGCGGACGCGGGCACGGCCGGGCCGTCGGGCGTCACTCCACCGCCCGGCCCGTCAGCGAACTGAGATTGCTGCGCACGGAGGCCATGTGAGCCTGGAGCTCGTCCCACCGCTCCCCGTGCTCGCGCAGCACCCGTTCCGTCTCGCGGGCGATCCGCTCCTGCCGCGCCCGGGCCTCGGCGACCACCTCGGCCGCCCGGGTCCGCGCCTCCTCCTGCCACCGCCCGGCCGCCTCCCGGGCATCGGCCAGCTCCTGTTCCGCCTCGCGCACCCCTTGCTCGGCACGCGCCACCAGCTCCGCGTGGTGGGCGTCCAACGCCTGCGCGCGCTCGTTCTCGGCCCGCTCGGCGGCGGCCCACCGTTCGGCGAGCTCCCGGCTCTGCTCGGCGACCGTCCCGGCGGTGCGCCGACGCGTCTCGCGCAGCGCGGACAGCGCCTCCCCGCGACCCGCCTTCACCTCGCGCCGTGCTTCGATCCGCGCCTCGTCGGCCTCCGCGCGTGCCGCGAGCAGCCGCTGCCTGGCCCGTTCGTCGGCCTCGGCGCGTACGGCGTCGGCGTGCGCCCCGGCCGCCTCAAGCAGCCCGGCCGCGTACGCCCGCGCGTCCTCCGTCAGCTCCTCCGCGGCACCGCGCGCCCGCTCGCGTACGGCCTCGGCCTCCTCCCTGCCGAGCTGGAACAGGTGCCGCGCGCGCTCCCCCAGTTCCTCGTAGTCCTGCTCGGTGAGCTGCGCGACGACCTCCCGCAGGTCCTCCAGGTCCTCCTCCATCTCCCTGGCCAGCACGGTGAGCCGGGCGGCCCGCTCCCAGGCCGCGTCACGCTCCTCGGAGAGGGCCTCGGCGTACGCCTCCACCTGCTCGGGCCGGTAGCCGCGCCCGCGCCCGCGTACGGTCACGAACCCGTGGGGAGACGCCGACGCACCGCTCATGCTCATCACCCCTGAACCACCCTGTGGTGAACCTGCCGCATCAAATGGACTTACCCGACTTTATGGATCGGAAGTAAACCCTCATAATCCGACACACCGCACGGAAACGGGCGGGGCCCGGCCGACCGGTGAGTCGACCGGGCCCCGCCCGTCGGGTACGTCAGCGGCGCGAGCGCCTCACAGCAGCCCGTCCCACATCTGCTCCAGCAGCACCGACCACCAGCTCTCCGGCGACCCCAGCGCCGCCGGGTCCAGCGCGGCCAGCTGCGCCTGGAAGTCCACCGTCCAGCGACCCGCCTGCTCCTGGTTCAGACCGAACCTGAGCCGCCACATCCGGCCCAGCAGCGCCAGGCAGCGCGCGAACTCCGGCAGCCCCGTGTTCACGAACTGCGGCGGCACGGTCGCGCCGCCCGGACCCGCCTCCACCGGCACCGCCACGATGGCCGCCGTACCGTACTGGACACAGATCGCCCGGCCGAAGTCACTGCCCACGACGAGGTACGACCCCGCGTCCGAGGCCGGCTGCACACCGCGCTCGGCGGCCAGCTCCGCCAGCGTCGGCACCGGGCGGCCCGGCTGGGCCTGCGCCCAGAAGAACGGACCCATGTCCATCGGCAGTCCCGCGGCCACCAGCGTGTGCGCCACCACAGGCGGCACGCCCTGCCGGGACACCGCGGCCTGCTCGAACCGGAAGACCCCCGGGCCGAACGCCCCGGCCAGCTCCTGCCCGACGGCCTCCGGCGGAACCGGCGGAACCGGCTGCACCCGCGGCAGCGGAACACGCACCGGCGCAGGACGCGCCGGACCGTCGGCCACCTGGTGCAACTCGCCCTGGTGCGCCAGCAGTTCCTGCATGCCCTGCTGCCGGCTCGCGTGGTCCAGGCCGTACGGCGCGATCGAGGTGATCCGCGCCTGCGGCCACTGCTCCCGGATCATCCGCGCGCAGTAGGCGCCCGGCAGCTCGCACGACTCCAGCTCGGTGTGCAGCTCCAGCACCTGGTCCGGCGGCACGTTCATGGCGCGCAGCTCGTGGAACATCTGCCACTCCGGGTGCGGCGTACCCGGCGCGGAACGCCGGATCAGCTGCTGCTCGGAACCGTCCTGCGCGCGGTAGCGCAGCACGGCCTGGTAGCCGGGACCGACGGTCGGCTGACCGGCGGGCCGCGGCGGATAGCCGTACGCCGGTGGCGGGCCGGGCGGTACGGGCTGTCCGTGCGGCGGCACGGCACCGGGCGGCATGGGCTGCGCGGCACCGGGAACGCCGGGGGCACCGGGGGGCGGCGGAGGCGCGCCGATGCCGCCGGGACCGCCCGCCGGGGGGGCGGCCAGCACGGTCTGCGCGTGGTGCACGGCACCGCCCGCACCGCCCGCACCGCCCACGGGACCGTGTGCCCCGGGGACGCCGGGAGCGGCCGGGGGAGGCGGCGGCGCACCCGGACCGGAAGGGGCGCCGGGCCCACCGGGAGCGGCAGGCGCGGCGGGAACACCAGGAGCACCCGGACCGGCCGGGGCGCCGGGAGGCCCGGGAGGACCGGGAGGACCAGGAGGCTGAGGGGCGCCGCCCGTCCGGCCGGGGTCGGCCAGCATCGTGGCGGCGTGATGCATCCCGCCCGGGGGCGTCCCACCCGGAGCGCCCGGCGCACCCGGCGCACCCGGCGGAGGCGGGGTGCCCGGCGCGCCAGGTCCGGCCGGAGGCTGCGGGGCGTTGGGCGGCGGGGCGCTCGGCGGAGGTGGTGTACCCGGGCCTCCCGGTCCCTCGGGGCCGAGCGACGACACCAGCTGCGTCGGTACGTAGCCGCCCGCCTGCGCACCCGGCGCGGGAGTCCCCGACGACGCGGGCGCGTTCACCGGACGCGCGCCCGGCACGCCCGGGGCGCCCGGCGGGGGCGGCGTGGACGAGCCACCGGCACGGCGCGACGGAGGCGCCGCCTTGCTGGTCGCCGCGTCGGCGATGTCCCCGGCGTTCGGCGCGAGCGGCCCGGGCGGCGCGGCAGGCGCCCCCGGACCGGCAGGCGCCCCCGGACCGGCAGGCGCCCCGGGCCCGGCGGGCGTCCCGGGGCCGGTGGGCGGCTGCGCTGCGGGCGGGGCGGGCGGCGTCGTACCCGCCCCAGCGGGCGCGCCCGGCGCGTTCGGGTCGCCGACCGCGGGCGAGAGCGCCGTCGGCGGAAGCCCGCTGCCGCCCGACATCAGCGCCGTCTTGGCGTCCGGCGTCGCGGAGGGCGGCGGCGTGTCGTCGTCGGCACCGCTCAACGGCGGCGCGAACACGGTGTGGGGCAGCGGTACGGAACGGTCCTCACCGGCGTCCGCGTTGGTGTCCGTCCCCGCCCAGGGCGTCGCCCCGGCGGGCGCACTCGGCGCACCGGAACCCGCCCCGGAGTCGTCGGCGTTCGCCGCGCCGGCCGCGGCCGGCCACCCCGCACCGCTCCCGGACGGGGCCTCCGCGGCTGCCGCGGGAGCCGACGGCGCCCCGGCCCGCGTCTCCGGAAGCACGGCCCCGCCACCGGCCGCGGACCCGCCACCGGCACCGGCACCGGCACCGGCACCGATGTCGGTCCCGGCGCCGCCGGTGCCCTCCGTGTCACCGCCGCCCTGGTCCCCGCGCCGGCGATCCGGAATGCCGATCCTGTCGGCCGCCTCCTGCAACCACTCCGGCGGACTCAGCAGGAACGACGTCTGGTTCAGGTCCACCCGCGCCGCGGGCGCCGGGGCCGGTGTCGCGGCCTCGTCGGGACGGCCGTACTCCTCCTCGTACCGGCGGACCACCTCGCCCACCGGCAGCGAGGGCCACAGCGTCGCCTCGCCGCTGTCCCGGGCGATCACCAGCCGCTGCGCACCCCCGTCCGAACGCGGGCCGTCCGCACGGTCCTCGGCCCACACCACGAACCCGAGGCCGAACTCCCGCACCCGCACCTCGCGGTGCTGGTACGCCGGCAGCTCGCCGTTGACCCACTCCTCCGCGCGCTCCTGCGCCTGCGCGAACGTCACCATCGTCAGCTCACTCCCCTACAGACGCCGACGTCACGGGCACCGCACGCGCGAAACCGCCGTCCACCATCAGGTTCGCCACCGTCTCCAGCTCCGGCGGGGACCCCGCCAGCCGCGACAGGAACACGTCGAAATCCTCACCGCAGGGCAGCAGCAGCCGCTCCACCCGGTCCGCCGGCGGCAACGAGGGATCCACGTCCCGCACGTCGTCGTAGGCGCAGAACCACACGGAACCGATCCACTCGCCCTTCACCTTCACCGCGAGCAGACCGCCCTGCACGAAGGCGACGCCCAGGTAGTCCTTGGTCAGGTGGTCCCGCAGGCACTTGTTGACATAGACCAGGTCGTTGACCGCCGCCTCCTCGCGCACCGTGAAGAACGGCTGGTCCACCAGCAGCCCCAGCCCCGCGTCGAGGGCCGTGCCCACCGGCGCACAGCCGCCCGCCGCCTTCAGGAACGACCGGTACGCGCCCGGCAGCCGGTACCCGAGGTCCTCCTCGACGCCCTGCACCTGCTGCTCCGTGACGGCGACACCCGACTTGGGCAGACCGAAATGCGCGGGACGCGTCTCCTGCAACGGCCGCGTGCCGCGCTTGCCCTGGTCCACCAGCGCCGTCGAGATCCCGCCGTGATGGCGCAGCAGCGCCTTCACCTCGACCGGGACCAGCTCCATCCGCCGCGATCCGGCCGCGTGGTGCCACGTCCAGCCGTGCGGCGTCGCCACCGCCGGCACCGTGTCCCACAGTTCGTGCCCGGACGCCGACAGGGCCGCGTTCGCCGACACGTAGTCCGTCAACCGCAACTCGTCGACCCCGAACCCCTCCGGCGGGTCCGCGATCTCCGCGACCGCACGGGCGTACGGCGAGAAGACGGGGTAACCACCCTCGTCCACGCGTACCCCTCTCGGGTGACGGGCCGCCCGCACCGGATCCGGGAAATGCACGACCTGCCCGGCATAGGCCGCGTTCGGCGGCGCGGCCGCTTGCCCGAGCCGACCTGTCGTCATGGCGGTTGCCCCCTGCGGCGTCTGTTCTGATCTGTCTGCACTGTCTGAACTGTCGGTTCACCGCACGCGATCGCGGTGCCGACAGCCTATGCGGTACGGCGAGAGGGGTCACCGGCGCCGGACCTCGCCCCCGGCACCCGGCACCTCCGCTTCCGTGACCAGCCGTCACCCTCCCGTGACACACCGCCCATACCCGGGCGTGTCGCCACGCCCCAGCTTCCGCAGCAGCCACGGGATTTGGCACTCTGTGACCTTCGGGGGGATGCTCAGGAGGGGAAGACGATCATGAGTGCGACACAGACGGGACCCGACACCGGGCGGTCCGACGACCCCCACGGCGGCGACCCCCGCATCGGCTGGAGCAGCACCGACGCCCAGCTCGCCCCCATCCTCCGGCACCGCCGCGACGGCATACTCCCGACCGTCGCCGCCGCCCTCTCCGTGCGCGGCACCACCCTCACCGGCACCCCCACCCGCGCCGACGCGCCACCCGCTCTGCACCACCTCGTGCAGGACTTCCTCGACACCCTCACCAGCGGCCAACGGGACCGCTACACGGGCCGCTGCGCCGAGACCATCCTCATCTCACGGCACCTGGCCACCGCCGACGCCGCACGCAGCAAGCGCGCCGCACGCAAACCCATGACCAACGGCGAAGCCCGCAAAGCGCTCAAACACGCCAAACTCACCACCCGCCGCATCCGCGAGGACGGCGACCCCCTCCACGGCGCCTTCGCGGCACCGTGCCGCGCGTGCACCGCCCTCAGCGCACACTTCGGCGTCCGCATCGTCGACCCCACGCCCCACGACGGCTGACCCGCCGCGACCGACGCCCACGACCGACGCCCACGACCGGCCCGCGCGACGGACCCGACCGAGCAGGCCGACCCACCGACCGAGCCGACCGAGCAGGCCGAGCAGGCCGACCCACCGAACGGCCGCCTCACCGAACGGGCCGCCTCACCGAACGGGCCCAGCACACCGGACAGGCACCCAGCACACCGAGCCGACCGAAACGAACCAAGGGCAGATGCAAGCCGACCGCACCTCCACCACCCGCTTCCCCGTCCCCGTCGACGCCGCACTGCGCGACGCCGGCTGGCAACCCGGACGCTGGGACATCAAGCAGGCCGAGATCTGGGCCGACACCCTGCGCGGGCACACCTCACCCGCGGGACACCGCCACACCGTCTTCCCCGCCGCGGTCGAGGCCTGGGCCGAATTCGGCGGCCTCCACCTCGCGCCCACCGGGCCCGGCCGCCAGATCGCCCCCGCGACCCTGCACCTGGACCCCCTGCACGGCCTCCACATGGCCCGCACCCTCGGCGACCTCGGCCGCGCCCTCGGCACCCGGACCTGCCCGCTCGGCGCCGAGACCGACAGCCAGGCCCTCGTCGCCATCGACGCCGAGGGCCGCGTCTACATGCTCGACCACACCGGTGACTGGTACCTCGGCGCCGACATCGACACCGCCCTCGCCACCCTGATCGCCGGCACCCAGCCGACCCGCCTCACCATGGGCTGAGCATGGACGGGCCGGCACGACGGCACGACGGCACGACGGCACGACGGCACGACGGCACCGGCAGGAGAACACCACCACGCGCCTACGACGCCGGAATCACCGCCGACACCCGGAAACCCCCCGCGTCGGTCGGCCCCGACACGAACACACCCCCCAGAGCGGCCACCCGCTCCTTCATCCCCACCAGCCCGTTGCCACCCGACGGCAACCGCGCCGACTCCGCCGACAGCTCCGGCGGCGGCTCGTTCTCCACCTGCATCGCGATCTCCGAGACCCGATGCGCCAGCCGTACGTACGTCTTCGCGCCCGCCGCGTGCTTGTGCACATTCGTCAACGCCTCCTGCACCACCCGGAAAGCCGTCGACTCCACCTCCGCCGCATACGAACGCTCCTCCCCCTCCACGGACAGGTTCACGACCATCCCGGCCGCCTCCGACTGCCCGATCAGCTCGTCCAGCTCCGACAGACACGGCCCGTCCGGCGACGACTCCCCGTCCTCCACCGCCCGCGAGGCCGCCGCCGCGGCAGCCACCCCCACCGCGGCCAACGGCACCGACGCCCGCTCGGCAAGCGCACCGCCCCCGCCACTGCGCAACACCCCGAGCATCTCGCGCAGCTCCGTCAGCGCCTGCCGCCCCATGTCCCCCACCAAGGCAGCGTTCTTCACCGCCTTCTCCGGGTCCTTCCGGGCCACCGCCTGAAGGGCCGCGGCGTGCACCACCATCAGACTCACCCGGTGCGCGACCACATCGTGCATCTCCCGCGCGATCCGCGTCCGCTCCTCACCCCGCGCCCACTCCGCACGCTCCTCCGCACGCTCGGCGAGCAACTGCAACTCCCGCTCCAGGCTGTCCGCGCGCTCCCGCAGGCTCTCCATCAGCCGCCGCCGCGCCCCGACGTACAGGCCCAGCAGCAACGGCGGCGCGGTCATCCCCAGCGACGTCCCGATCGACGCGAACGGGAAGAACCAGTCCCCGAAATCGACGCCGTCCCGCCCCATGTCCTGCCGCAACCGGACGAACGTCACGATCAACGTCCCCAGGAACGACATCCCGGCCAGGGCCCCGATGATCCGCCGCGGCAGCTCCGACGCCGCCAGCGTGTACAGGCCGACGATGCCCAGCAGGATGCCCATCTCGGCCGGTGTGACGGCGATCGCCACCAGCACCACCGCGATCGGGTACTTCCGCCGCACCACCAGCACCGAACCGGCCAGCAGCCCGAAGACGACCCCCATCGCGAACGGGATCCCGGCATCCCGCGCGAACGGAACCCCCTCCGCCGCGCACTCCAGCGCGGACACGACTCCGAGGCTCACATCGAGCACCGCGCCGCGCCGCCTGTCCCACCACCAAGGCCCACCCCGGGCCGGTTCGTGGTCTTCCCCCGTCGTGGTCATGGCTCCAGCCTACGGGCGCCGGGCGCCCCATTTCCGGTGACTTTCGACAAACGATACGACGCGATAGCCCTCGAACTGGTGAACCCCGAGCCGTTCGCCTCCGGAAGCGAAGATTCCGGCCGGACGGTTTGCCCGTGGCACATTCACAGAGGGGAGGCAGGCTGCGGCCGCGTGAGGAGGAGCCCCGGCGGACAAGACGGTCGGCCGCGGAGGAAAGGCGGTCGGCCGCGGAGGAGAGGGCGGCACGACCGACCCCGACGACCCTCGGGAAGCGCGCCTGTGGCACCGACCGGAAGAACGGCGACAGCCCCTGCGGATGGCTCCGGGCAGACGCGGGGACGGAGCCGGGGTGCACCGCCGCACCGAAGGCTGGTGGTCCCGAAGGGCGGTGGCAGCCGAACAACGAACACCGTAGGCTGGCCCCGGCATTCCCGGGTTGCTCTGTCGGTAGGGGCGACTGGACTTTGAATCCAGGTAAGACGCAGGTTCGACTCCTGCCCCGGGAGCTCCCGTGCGGGCCCTGACATCACTGTCGGGGCCCGCACTCGTACCCCCCACAAAGCACCCCGGTATCCTGCGGATGTCCACCCCCACCCCCTCAAAGCCGAAGGGCATCCCGTGAGCGCCATTCGCCCGGCCGCCGTCGTCGTTCTCGCAGCGGGTGAGGGCACCCGTATGAAGTCGGCCACTCCCAAGGTCCTGCACGAGCTGTGCGGCCGCTCCCTCGTCGGGCACGTGCTCGCCGCCGCCGGAGAGCTGGACCCCGAGCACCTGGTCGCCGTCGTCGGGCACGCCCGCGAGAAGGTCACCGCGCACCTCGCGGAGGTCGCCCCCGACGTGCGCACCGCCGTCCAGGAGCGGCAGAACGGAACCGGTCACGCCGTGCGGATGGGCCTGGAGGTGCTGGGCGGTGCCGTGGACGGGACCGTGGTCGTGGTCTGCGGCGACACTCCCCTCCTCACCGGCGAGACGCTCCAGGCGCTCGCCGCCACGCACTCCGCCGACGGGAACGCCGTCACCGTGCTGACGGCCGAGGTGCCGGACGCGACGGGGTACGGCCGGATCGTGCGGGAGGGGGCCTCCGGTGCGGTCTCCAAAATCGTCGAGCACAAGGACGCCTCCGCGTCGCAGCGGGCGATCCGGGAGATCAACTCCGGTGTGTTCGCCTTCGACGGGCGGCTGCTCGCGGACGCGCTGGGCAAGGTGCGGACGGACAACAGCCAGGGCGAGGAGTACCTCACGGACGTGCTGGGGATCCTCCGGGAGGCGGGGCACCGGGTCGGCGCGTGCGTGGC
The DNA here is from genome assembly GCF_043200575.1 of Streptomyces sp. NPDC048392. Classification (NCBI taxonomy): domain Bacteria; kingdom Bacillati; phylum Actinomycetota; class Actinomycetes; order Kitasatosporales; family Streptomycetaceae; genus Streptomyces; species Streptomyces sp. NPDC048392. The sequence goes on along the minus strand of NZ_JBICYB010000035.1, from coordinate 17,962 downwards.
CGGCGACCACCGTGAGATCGCGGGGATCAACAACCGCGTGCAGCTCGCGGAGGCCCGCCGGATCCTCAACGACCGGCTGCTGACGGGGGCGATGCTGGCCGGGGTGACGGTGGTCGACCCGGCGACCACGTGGGTCGACTCCACGGTGACGTTCGAGCGGGACGCGGTCATCCACCCGGGCACGCAGCTGCACGGCTCCACGCACCTCGGTGAGGGGTGCGAGGTCGGGCCCAATTCCCGTCTCACGGACACCCGGGTCGACGCGGGGGCGCGCGTGGACAACACGGTTTCCGTCAGCGCCCACATCGGTCCGCAGGCCTCCGTCGGTCCGTACGCGTACCTGCGGCCCGGTACCCGGCTCGGCCTGAAGTCGAAGATCGGTACGTTCGTCGAGGCGAAGAACTCCTCCATCGGCGAGGGGACGAAGGTGCCGCACCTGTCCTACATGGGCGACGCGACGATCGGTGAGTTCACGAACATCGGTGCCGCGAGTGTGTTCGTGAACTACGACGGCCAGGACAAGCACCACACGACGATCGGCTCCCACTGCCGTACCGGTTCGGACAACATGTTTGTGGCTCCCGTCACGGTCGGGGACGGTGCCTACACCGCCGCCGGCTCGGTGATCACGAAGGACGTGCCGCCCGGTTCGCTGGCCGTGGCCCGTGGCCAGCAGCGGAATATCGAGGGTTGGGTGGCTCGGAGGCGTCCGGGGAGCGCGGCGGCGAAGGCGGCCGAGGCGGTGTCCCGCGAGGCGGGCGGCGAAGGCTGACCGGAAACCGGCGCGTCGAACACGGCGTACCGTGATAAGTGCACATCCGCACCCCACCAGCTGAGACGCCCCCGCATCCAGTCGGGAGAGCGCCCCATGACGCTCAGCTGCGAACCTCTGAGGAGTAAGTGCTGTGACCGGGATCAAGACGACCGGCGAGAAGAAGCTGATGTTCTTCTCCGGCCGCGCCCACCCCGAGCTTGCCGAGGAGGTCGCCCAGCAGTTGGGTGTCGGGGTCGTCCCGACGAAGGCCTTCGACTTCGCGAACGGCGAGATCTATGTGCGCTACCAGGAGTCGGCGCGAGGTGCGGACTGCTTTCTGATCCAGAGCCACACGGCTCCGATCAACAAGTGGATCATGGAGCAGTTGATCATGATCGACGCGCTGAAGCGCGCGTCGGCCCGTTCCATCACGGTCATCGTGCCGTTCTACGGTTACGCGCGGCAGGACAAGAAGCACCGGGGACGTGAACCGATTTCGGCGCGTCTGATCGCCGATCTGATGAAGACGGCCGGTGCGGACCGGATTCTGACCGTGGACCTGCACACGGACCAGATCCAGGGTTTCTTCGACGGCCCGGTGGACCACCTGTTCGCGCTGCCGCTCCTGGCGGACTACGTGGGGACGAAGGTGGACCGTTCGAAGCTGACGGTGGTGTCTCCGGACGCGGGCCGGGTGCGGGTGGCGGACCGTTGGTGCGACCGGCTGGGCGCGCCGCTGGCGATCGTGCACAAGCGGCGTGACAAGGACGTGGCGAACCAGGTGACGGTGCACGAGGTCGTCGGTTCGGTGGAGGGCCGGATCTGCGTCCTGGTCGACGACATGATCGACACGGGTGGCACGATCTGCGCCGCGGCGGACGCGCTGTTCGCGCACGGTGCGGAGGACGTCATCGTGACGGCGACGCACGGTGTGCTGTCGGGTCCCGCGGCGGACCGGCTGAAGAACTCGAAGGTGAGCGAGTTCGTGTTCACGAACACGCTGCCGACGCCGAGCGAGCTGGAGCTGGACAAGATCACGGTGCTGTCGATCGCGCCGACGATCGCGCGTGCGGTGCGCGAGGTGTTCGAGGACGGTTCGGTGACGAGCCTCTTCGACGAGCAGTGAGCGTCGTGCAGTAACCGTTCCGCAGGGCGCCGGCCCTGCTGGTTCGATCGTTTTGGGTACGGCCTTCCTCTCCGAGTAGACTGCTGAAGTTGCTCGGCGAGGGAGGCCGTACGCGTTCGTGTACGGCGGTCCGTTATCGACGCGCTCTTCGTAGCAGGCCGTTCGTGGCCGGGTGACCACGTCCGTTCCTGATTTCCACGAGGAGTGACCATGTCCGAGGTAAAGCTCACCGCCGAGACGCGCACCGAGTTCGGCAAGGGTGCCGCGCGCCGTATCCGCCGTGACAACAAGGTTCCCGGTGTTCTGTACGGTCACGGTTCGGACCCGCTGCACCTGACGCTGCCGGGTCACGACCTGCTGATGGCGCTGCGTACGCCGAACGTGCTGATCGCGCTGGACGTCGACGGCAAGACCAACGAGCTGGCGATCCCGAAGTCGGTGCAGCGCGACCCGATCAAGGGTTTCCTCGAGCACGTGGACCTGCAGCTGGTGCAGCGCGGCGAGACGGTCAGCGTCGAGATCTACGTCCAGACCGAAGGTGAGCTGGCTCCGGGCGGCAACCTGCTGGAGCACGTGCTGAACACGCTGCCCGTCGAGGCCGAGGCCACGCACATCCCCGAGTCGGTCACCGTCTCCATCGAGGGCCTGGAGTCCGGCGCCTCCGTCCTGGCGAAGGACATCCCGCTCCCGGCCGGCACCAAGCTGGCCGTCGAGGGCGACACGGTCGTCCTCCAGGTGCTCTCCGCGCAGGCCGAGGAGGCCCCGGCCGAGGGTGACGAGGCCGCCGAGGCCTGATCTCGCCCACGGTCATCGTTGGGTCGGCCGCTGTTCCCGCGCGGGGCAGCGGCCGACGCGTATGTGTGGACGGGTAGGTGAGGAGAGATGGACGTGACGACGGACGCGGGCGCTCCCTGGCTGGTGGCCGGTCTCGGCAATCCGGGCCCCGGGTACGCCTCGAACCGGCACAACGTCGGTTTCATGGTGGCGGACCTGCTGGCGGAGCGGATGGGGGCGCGCTTCAAGCGGCACGGCAAGGCGCAGGCGCAGGTGGTCGAGGGGCGGATCGGTCCGCCGGGGCCCGCGAGCAGGCGGGTGATCCTGGCGAAGCCGATGTCGTTCATGAACCTGTCGGGTGGGCCGGTGACGGCACTGCGGGACTTCTACAAGGTCCCGGTCGGCAACGTCGTGGCGGTGCACGACGAGTTGGACATCGACTACGGCGTACTGCGGCTGAAGCTGGGCGGCGGGGACAACGGGCACAACGGGCTGAAGTCGATCACGAAGTCGCTGGGTCCGGAGTACCAGCGGGTGCGGTTCGGGATCGGGCGGCCGCCGGGGCGGATGGCGGTGGCGGACTTCGTGCTGCGGGACTTCTCGTCGACGGAGCGCAAGGAGCTGGACTACTTCGTCGACCGGGCGGCGGACGCGGTGGAGGCCCTGCTGATCGAGGGTCTTGAGCGGGCGCAGAGCACGTACAACTCCTGAGGCACGGCTCGTGGCGTACAACTCCTGACTTGTCCCTCGAAGGTGCTCGGTCGAGTTGACCGGGCGCTCAGGTATGGCCAATGATCCCGGCCATGCCTGCCTCTGCCGCCGCCGCTCGTCCCCGTCGGGCCTCGGCCGCCCTGCTGCGGTTCGGCCGGATCGCGGCGATGGGGACGGTCACGGCGCTGCTCCTGATCGCGGGTGTGTGGGCGTCCTGGGGTACGGCGCAGCACGTGCTGCTGACCAAGGGGCGCGAGCAGGGCACGGTCGAGGTGACGCGGTGCGGCGGCGGTTCGTGCAGCGGGCCGTACACGCCGGTGTCGGCGGGGTCGCAGGCGCGGGAGCGGGTCGTCATCGAGGACTCCGTCGCCGTGGCCGAGGGGCGGACGTACGCGGTGGTGGTGAAGCCCGGCGGTGACGAGGTGGTGCGGTCGGGTCCGGCCGGGGTCCTGTACGCGTGGGTGCCGTTGGGCGGGGCGCTGCTGCTGGCGTCGGTGGTGGTGGCCGGGGGGCTGCGGCGGACGCGGGTGGCGTGGGTGATGGCGGGGGCGGGGGCGGCGCTGCTGACGGCGGCGTTCTTCGCGGTGTGAGTGTCCCGCGTACGGCGCCCGGGTGCCCCCGGGCTCTGTGTGAGCCCGGGGGCACCGGTGTGTCGCGTGCGGGGCGTCAGCCCGTGTTGCGCAGGCCCGCTGCCACACCGTTGACGGTGAGGAGCAGGGCTCGGGCCAGCAGCGGGTCGGCTTCCTCGTTCGCGGCGGCGGCCTCGCGCTGGCGGCCGAGGAGGGCGACCTGGAGGTAGGAGATCGGGTCGAGGTAGGCGTCGCGGATGGTGAAGGTCTGCTTGAGAACCGGGTCGGCGTCCAGCAGTTCCCTCTCACCGGTGACGCGCAGCACCTCGGCGACGGTCAGTTCGTGCTCGGCCTTGATGGTGTCGAAGACGTGCTTGAGCTCGTCCGGGACGAGGGTGTCGACGTAGTGCTGGGCGATGCGCAGGTCGGTCTTCGCGAGGGTCATCTCGACGTTGGAGATGAAGTTGCGGAAGAAGTGCCACTGCTGGTGCATCTCGTCGAGCACGGTGTCCAGGCCGGCCTCGCGCAGCGCCTTGAGGCCGGAGCCGACGCCGAACCAGCCGGGGACGATCTGCCGCGACTGGGTCCAGCCGAACACCCACGGGATGGCGCGCAGTCCGTCGAGCGAGACACCCGAGCCGGGGCGGCGGGAGGGCCGCGAGCCCAGGTGCAGGTCGGCGAGCTGGTCGACCGGCGTGGAGGCCAGGAAGTACGCGGGCAGGTCGGGGTCCTCGACCAGCCCCCGGTAGGCCGTGTGGGCCGCGTCGGAGGCCACGTCCATCGCCGCGTCCCAGCGGGCCAGGGCCTCGTCGGACTGGCGGGGCGCGGTGTGCAGGGCGGACGCCTGGAGGGTGGCCGCGACGGTCAGCTCCAGGTTCTCCCGCGCCAGGGCCGGGATGAGGTACTTGTCGGAGATGACCTCGCCCTGCTCGGTGACCTTGATCTCGCCCTCCAGGGTGCCCCAGGGCTGGGCGAGGATCGCGTCGTGGGTGGGGCCGCCACCGCGGCCGACGGTGCCGCCGCGGCCGTGGAAGAGGCGCAGCCGTACGCCGTAGCGGTGGGCGACGTCGCGCAGGCGGCGCTGGGCGCGGTGGATCTCCCACTGGCTGGTGGTGATGCCGCCGAACTTGGAGGAGTCGGAGTAGCCGAGCATGACCTCCTGGACGTCGCCGCGCAGGGCGACCAGACGCCGGTAGGAGGGGTCGGCGAGCAGGTCCTCCAGAATGGTGTCGGCGGCCTTCAGCTCGTCGGTGGTCTCCAGGAGCGGCACGATGCCGATCTTCGCCCAGCCGGCGTGCAGGTCGATGAGCCCGGCCTCGCGGGCCAGCACCGCCGCCGCGAAGACGTCGTCGGCGCCCTGGCACATGGAGATGATGTACGACTCGATGACCTCGGGGCCGAAGACCTCCAGGGCCCGCCTGACGGTCTGGAAGACGCCGAGGGTCTTCTCGCCGGGCGCGTCCACGGGGGCCGGGGTGGGGGCCAGGGGCCTGCGCGAGCGCAGTTCCTTCGCGAGGAGCTTGGTGCGGTAGTCGCGGGGCATGTCGGCGTAGCGCCAGGACTCCTCGCCCAGCCGGTCGAAGAGCTGGCCGAGGGCGTGGTGGTGGGCGTCGGCGTGTTCGCGGACGTCCATGGTGGCGAGCTGGAGGCCGAAGGCGGCCAGGGTGCGGATGGTGCGGGCGAGGCGCCCGTCGGCGAAGAGGCCGCCGCGGTGCTCGCGCAGGGAGGTCTGGACGAGGCGCAGGTCGTCGATGAGTTCGGCGGTGCCGAGGTAGTCGCGGCCGTCCTCGTGGGCGGTGCCCCTGGCGAGGCGCTGCTTGGTGTTCTCCAGCTTCTGCCGGATGCAGGTGGCCTTGAGCCGGTAGGGCTCCTCGGCGTTCAGGCGCTTGTAGCGGGGGCTGATCTCGGGGAGCCGGTCGAGGTCGGCCCGCAGGGAGGCGAGCAGTTCCTCGGTGGCGCCCGCGTAGCGGATGGAGTTGGAGAGGAAGCCGCGCAGCTCGTCGATCGTCTCCAGGGCGTCGTTGATGCCGTGTTCGTGCTGGAGGATGAGGACGTCCCAGGTCACCTGCGGGGTGACGTTGGGGTTGCCGTCGCGGTCGCCGCCGATCCAGGTGCCGAAGGTGAGCGGCCGGGTGTCGTCGGGGAGCTTGACGCCGGCCCGCTCCAGCTCGGCGGTGAGGTCCTCAAGGACGTCGCCTACGGCACCCGCGTGGAGTTCGTCGAGGTAGTAGATGGCGTTGCGGGCCTCGTCGGCGGGCTCGGGGCGTACGACGCGCAGTTCGTCGGTCTGCCAGACGAGGTCGATGTTCTCGGCGAGGCGGATGTCGAGGCGGCGCCGGTCGGACTCGATGACGGGGGTGTCCAGGAGGGCCGCGATGCGGCGCAGCTTGTTGAGGACGGAGCGGCGGGCGGCCTCGGTGGGGTGCGCGGTGAAGACGGGGCGCACGTTGAGGTTGCGGACCGTCTCGCGCAGGTGCTCGGGGTCGGCGTCCTTGAGGCGGTCGGCGGTGCGGGCGAGCAGTCCGCCCTCGGCGGCGCGCTTGGCGCCCAGCTCGCGGCCGCGGTGGACCTGCTCGGTGACGTTGGCGAGGTGGAAGTAGGTGGAGAAGGCGCGGACGAGCTTGGCGGCGGTCTCCAGTTCGGTGCCGCGCAGCAGTTCGGCGGCGGCCTCGCCGTCCTCGCGGGTGAGTCGGCGTACCTTCTCGACGAGTTCCAGCAGTTCGGGGCCCTCCTGCCGGACGAGGGTCTCCCCGAGGAGATCACCCAGTCGGCGGATGTCGGCGCGCAGCTCGCTGCTGGTCGTCGTGGTGGTCTGGTCGTCGGCACTGCTCACAGGTGCGGCTCCTTGCAGTGTTGAAGCTCGTCTGGGAGGGAACCCGAACGGTCGGCTCGTGCGGCGGGCGCCGCTTACCGGGCCGGACGTCCGGGAAGTAATCAGAGCGGACCGCGCTGTCCGACCGACTCCCAGGATAGGTGTCGGCCAGGACGCGCAGGCTCTGGGGCTCTTGCCGGGCGGGCACGCACTGTCATACTTACGTCGCCGTAGGTTACGGAACCGTAGGAAACGTGCATGGTTCCGTTCCCCGGCGCCGGATCCACCCCCGACCCCACCCTCGACCCCACAGGGGACGCGCATGACCACAAGTTCCGATGTGATCCCAGACGCTCCGCAGCCTCCCGGCGACGCCGCGGCGTCCTCCGCCACGCTGGGCGGTGAGCAGAAGCGGTCGATCGAGCAGATCACCCTCCTGCTGTTCATCACCCTTCCGTTCCTCGCGCTGGTGGCGGCGGTGCCACTGGCGTGGGGGTGGGGCGTGAGCTGGCTGGACCTGGGGCTGCTGGTCTTCTTCTACTTCCTGGGCTGCCACGGCATCACCATCGGCTTCCACCGCCACTTCACCCATGGCTCCTTCAAGGCGAAACGGCCGTTGAAGATCGCGTTGGCGATCGCGGGCTCGATGGCGGTCGAGGGGCCGCTGGTCCGCTGGGTGGCCGACCACCGCAAGCACCACAAGTTCTCCGACGACGAGGGCGACCCGCACTCGCCGTGGCGGTACGGCGAGACGGTGCCCGCGCTGATGAAGGGCCTGTGGTGGGCCCACATCGCCTGGATGTTCGACGAGGAGCAGACGCCGCAGGAGAAGTACGCGCCGGATCTGATCAGGGACCCGGCACTGCGGGCGGTCTCCCGCCAGTTCATCCTGTGGACCCTGGTGTCCCTGGCGCTGCCCGCGCTGATCGGCGGGCTGGTCACGATGTCCTGGTGGGGAGCGTTCACCGGCTTCTTCTGGGGTTCACTCGTGCGGGTGGCGTTGCTGCACCACGTGACCTGGTCGATCAACTCGATCTGCCACGCGGTGGGCAAGCGCCCCTTCAAGTCCCGGGACCGCTCGGGCAACGTGTGGTGGCTGGCGGTCCTGTCCTGCGGTGAGTCCTGGCACAACCTGCACCACGCGGACCCGACCTCGGCGCGGCACGGGGTGATGCGCGGGCAGTTGGACTCCTCGGCCCGGCTGATCCGCTGGTTCGAGCAGCTGGGGTGGGCGTACGACGTGCGCTGGCCGTCACGCTCGCGTATCGATTCGCGCCGCAACACGGACCAGGACCGCGCCCGCCGCCGGAAGGAGACGGCGAAGGCGGCATGATTGACGGTGTGGCGACCGACTCCAGCAATATCCCAGGCAACGAGAAGCCGCGGCGCGCACGTCGCACCCGGATGACCGGTGTCGAGCGCCGCCAGCAGCTGCTGGAGGTCGGTCGCACCCTCTTCGCCGCGAAGGGCTTCGAGGGCACCTCGGTGGAGGAGATCGCGGCGAAGGCCGGGGTCTCCAAGCCGGTGGTGTACGAGCACTTCGGCGGCAAGGAGGGGCTGTACGCGGTGGTGGTGGACCGCGAGATGCGGCGGCTGCTCGACATGGTGACCAGCTCGCTGACCGCCGGCCATCCGCGCGAGCTGTGCGAACAGGCCGCCTTCGCGCTCCTCGACTACATCGAGGAGTACACGGACGGATTCCGCATCCTGGTCCGCGACTCCCCGATCCCGCAGTCGACGGGCACCTTCGCCTCGCTCATCTCGGACATCGCCACCCAGGTCGAGGACATCCTGGGCCGCGAGTTCAAGAACCGCGGTTTCGACCCCAAGCTGGCCCCGGTGTACGCGCAGGCGCTGGTGGGGATGGTGGCGCTGACCGGCCAGTGGTGGCTGGACGTGCGCCGCCCGAAGAAGGCGGAGGTGGCGGCGCACCTGGTGAACCTGGCGTGGCACGGCCTGGACGGCCTGGAGCCGAGGCCGCGGCTGATAGGGCACCGCAAGAGCTAGCCGGCCGGGGAGCCGGGGACTGCGAGGGGCGTACACATGCAACCGCTGCGCGGTGTCACCGTCGTCGCGCTGGAGCAGGCGATCGCCGCGCCCTACGCCAGCCGTCAGCTCGCCGACCTCGGCGCGCGGGTGATCAAGGTGGAGCGCCCGGGGACGGGGGACTTCGCGCGGGCGTACGACACCCGGGTGCGGGGTCTGAGTTCGCACTTCGTGTGGGCGAACCGCAACAAGGAGTCCCTCACCCTGGACTTCAAGGACCCGCGCGGCCTGGACCTGCTGCGCAGGCTGATCGCGGACGCGGACGTCTTCCTGCAGAATCTGGCGCCGGGCGCGGCCGCCCGGGCCGGACTGGGCGCGCGGGAGCTGCGCGCCGCGCGTCCGGAGCTGATCGTGTGCGACATCTCCGGCTACGGCGCGCCCGGCCCCTACGCGGACCGCAAGGCGTACGACCTGCTGGTGCAGTCCGAGGCGGGGCTGCTGTCGGTCACGGGCACGCCGGACGACATGGCCAAGGTGGGCATCCCGGTGTCGGACATCGCCGCCGGGATGTACGCGTACAGCTCGATCCTCGGCGCGCTCCTGGAGCGCGGCCGGACGGGACGGGGCACGCATCTGGACGTGTCGATGCTGGAGGCCACCGTGGAGTGGCTGGGATTTCCGCTGTACTACTCCTTCGACGGCGCCCAGCCGCCGCCGCGGGCGGGTGCCTCGCACGCGACGATCTATCCGTACGGCCCGTTCACGGCGGGCGACGGGAGGGTCGTGATGACGGCGGTGCAGAACGAGCGCGAGTGGCACGGTTTCTGCGCGGGCTTCCTGGGCCGTCCGGAGCTGGCCCGGCACCCGCACTACGCCACCAACGCGGACCGCAACGCGCACCGGGAGGCGCTGGGCGGGCTGATCGCGGCCCGGTTCGCGGAGCTGACCGGTGCCGAGGCGGTCGAGCTGCTCGATGCCGTGCCGGTCGCCAACGCCCGGGTGAACACGCTCGCCGAGGTGTGGGACCACCCGCAGCTGGCCGCACGCGGACGCCTGCACGAGGTGCCCACACCGGCCGGTCCGGTCCCGGCACTGGCACCGCCCGGCCCGACCGGGGACGCGCCCCGCATGGAGGCGGTCCCCGCGCCGGGCGAGCACACCCGCGCGATCCTCGGCGGGCTGGGCCTGTCGGGGGAGGCCATCGACGCGCTCGTCGCGGAGGGCGTGGCGTGAGTGCGGCAGGCCCCCGCGGGTCAGGACGGCTCCGGCGCCTGCGGCCCCTCCGGCTCCCAGAACTCCAGGCGGTTGCCGACCGGATCGGCGCAGTAGAAGCGCCGGTGGCCGGGCAGGTCGTCGTCCCAGGTGACGGGTGTGCCGTGGGCCTCCAGGCGGGCGGCGTACGCGTCGATGCCGGTGACCCGCAGCCCGGGGTGGGCCTTGCGGGCGGGCCGGAAGCCGGTCGTCTCGACGCCCAGGTGGAGCCGGACGGGGCAGGTCCCGAACCAGCAGCCGCCGCGGGCGGCGAGCGCGGGGCGGCTTGGAGGTCTCGGTCATGCCGAGTACGCCGGTGTAGAAGGCGCGCAGCGGCTCCTCGGAGCCGGGCGGCGCGGCGAGCTGCACGTGGTCGAGGCCGGTGATCACCGGCCCGCCTCCGCCGCGGGCTTGCGTGCGACGGCGAAGACGCGGCGGAAGGGGAACGGGGTTCCGTGCGCCCCGCCGGGGTAGGCGGCGCGCAGGACGGTCCGGTACTCCTCGACGAACGCGTCGCGGGCCTCGGGGTCGTCGTCGAGCGCGGCGAGCACGGGCCGCAGTCCCGTCCCCTTCACCCAGTCGAGGACGGGGTCCTCGCCGGTCAGCAGGTGGACGTAGGTCGTCTCCCACACGTCGGCGGTGCAGCCGGTGTCCGTCAGGTGGGCGAGGTAGCCCTCGGGGGTGAGGACGGCGTCGTCGTGGCGCAGGACACCGGCGAGGCGGTTCCGCCAGCGCCGGGAGCGGGCGAGTTCGCGCATCAGGCGGTGGCTGGGGGCGTCGAAGTTGCCCGGTACCTGGAGGGCGAGGGTGCCGCCGGGGGCCAGGCCGTCGATCCAGTCGGGGAAGCGGTCGGCGTGCCCGGGGACCCACTGCAGGGTGGCGTTGCTGACGAGGAGGCCGAACGGCTCGTCGGGGCTCCAGGTACGGGCGTCGGCGGGGGCGAAGTCGAGGTGGCCGCCGCCTGGGGTGGGGCCGGCGTGCTGCCGGGCCCGTTCGAGCATCGGGGGCGAGTTGTCGTAGCCGGTGATGCGGGCGGTGGGCCAGCGGTCGGCGAGCAGGCCGGTGACGTTGCCGGGGCCGCAGCCGAGGTCGGCGATGCGGGGCGGGTCCGCGGGGAGGTCCTGGATCCGGGCGAGGAGGTCGGTGAAGGGGCGGGCGCGGTGGCCGGCGTGGCGGAGGTACTGGGCGGGGTCCCAGGTCGGAGCGGTGGCGGGCATGGAACCTCCGGGGATGGCGGTGCGGAAGGGGTGCCCAGCGTCACCCCCAATGTATCTCGACGTCAAGACAATTGACATCAAGAGACTTCACGTCGACACAACCACTACACTGATCGTCATGGAGGACGAGGTCGATCGGCTGGTCGCAGCGTGGCGCCGGGAGCGCCCGGACCTCGACGTGGAGCCGCTCGAGGTGCTGAGCCGGGTCAGCAGGCTCGCCCGGCACCTGGACCGCGCACGTCGGTTGGCCTTCTCCGAACACCAACTGGAGCCCTGGGAGTTCGACGTGCTCACGGCCCTGCGCCGCGCGGGCGCCCCGTACCAGCTCTCCCCGGGCCAGCTCCTCACCCAGACCCTGGTCACCTCGGGCACGATGACCAACCGCATCGACCGCCTGGCGAAGAAGGGCCTGGTGGAGCGCCTGCCCGATCCCAGCGACCGGCGCGGCGTCCTGGTCCGGCTCACGGACGAGGGCCGCGACCGCGCCGACCAGTCCCTCGCGGGCCTGCTGGCCCAGGAGCGCGCCATCCTGGCCGAACTCTCCCGCGCCCAGCGCAGCGAGCTGGCGGCCCTGCTACGCCAGCTGACCGCCCCGTTCGACAACATCCCCGGCTGAGGGCCTCCCCAGGTCGGCGGGCCCGACCCCGGCCCTGCGCGCCAGCGCGACGGCGGCCAGCGTGGAGTGGACGCCCAGCTTGCCCAGCACGTTCTGCATGTGGGTGCGCACCGTGTGCGGGGACAGGTACAGCCGCTCGGCGACCGCCTTGCGCCCGAGCCCGGCGACCATGCAGCGCAGCACCTCCCGCTCCCTGGGGGTCAGCGACTCCACCAGCAGTTCGCTCTCGGTGCGGTGCTTGCGGGCGGCGGTCAGTTCACGCAGGACGCCGGTGAGCAGCGCGGGCGGCAGATGCGTCTCGTCGCGCAGGACGCCGCGGATGACGCTGAGCAGCCGGGACAGGGAGCAGTCCTTGGCCACCCAGCCGGAGGCGCCGGCTCCCAGCGCGAGGGCCGCCCGCCGGGGGTCGTCCTTCTCGGCGAGTACGACGATCCGTACGCCCGGCTGTCCCGAGCGCACCCCGGCGACCAGCGATATCCCGTCCACCAGCCCTTCCTCGTCGCCGTCCCGCACGGGGACGGCGGGCCGCGCGCCGGGCACGTGGCCGCCCAGGTCGGCGTCGACGAGCAGCACGTCGAACCGCCGCCCCTCGGACGCCGCCCGCTCCAGGCAGCGCAGTGCGGCCGGACCGCTGCCGGCCGCGGAGACGTCGACGTCGGACTCGGCGGCCAGGGCGGCCGCGAGCGACTCGGCGAAGATGCGGTGGTCGTCGACGACCAGGACTCGGATACGAACCACGAAACCCCCTCCCCCAGGCTCCTCCAGGAGCAGGGGATACCCATCGTCTGTCCGTCCTCGGATGACGGCACCGGCACGGGCACGGCGCCCGAGGGCCCCGTATCCCAGCTGTGCTGTGTGTTCGGTGCTCCGGGACGGTTCGCCGCGGCCGCACGGCCGCCGCCGTGCAGTGACCGCTGCCCCCGCCCCGGGCGTCGTACCCGGCCGTCCCGCCCCCTGAACGGCACCGGCCCCCACCGGTGCTGCTCATCAGAGTACGGGCGGGCGCCGGGAGCGGAAGGCTATTCGCAGAACTGACTGCCCGGCGCGTTTATGGTGAGCCGCATGTTTCGTCTTGTGACAGAAGTCGACAAAGAACGGCGCGATCTGCTGCGCACCCGCCTGCGGGAGACGAACACGGCGGCGTCCTCGATCCTGCGTTCCCTGCGCGGAACCCCTCACGAACGCGAATCCCCTCTGCACGTCTGGGTGCTGGACGCGACCGGCGGTCTGGCCGGCGGCCTGGTCGGCCACACCTGGGCGACCTGGCTCCACGTGACGTACCTGTGGGTGGACGACGGCCACCGGGGATCGGGCCTGGGTTCCGCCCTGCTCGACGAGGCGGAACGCGTCGCCCGCGCCGAACGGGGCTGCGCGGCCGCCCGCGTGGAGACCTGGGACTTCCAGGCCCCAGGCTTCTACACGAAGCGCGGCTACGACGTGATGTGCGTGATCCCCGACTACCCGCCGGGGATCACGGAGTACACGCTGGTGAAGCGGTTGGGGTGAGCCGGCCAGGAGGACCGGACCGGTTCTCACTCGGGCTCCAGCCCCATGTCCTTCGCACTGTATCGGGGCAGTTCGGTGGTGCCGATCGTCCAGGTGCCGAAGTCGGTGGCGACAGCGACCGGTTCCCAGTACGGACCATGCAGCCGTGTTCGACTACCTGCGATCGCAAGCGGCCGACACCGCGACCAGCCTCGACCTGCCGGCCGCTGCACAACGGGAGCTCATTCCATGAACGAGACGCAGGCCACGCAGTTCCCCGTAACAGCAGGCTGGTACAAGAGCAGCTACGGCGCGGCGAACAACGAGTGCGTTGAAGGAGCTGTCCACATGACCGGCATAGCGCTTACCCTGACCGAGCACAGCGGCGGCGATGGCTGATGTCCGCCTCAACTGATGTCCGCCTCAACTGCCTTCAGCACCCGTCGGCGCAAGCCTGTCGACGGCGGCGTGATTGTCATCCTCCGGTGCAAAGCGGAGGCTCCGCAGGATCCGCGCCACAAGGGGGGCGTAGCACTTTTCCCAGTGAGTGACCTGGGGTGTGGAGAAAGCCACGAGGCACATGCGTCGAGGCTCGTCGAATCCGGCCGGGACAGGGATCATTGCGTGGAATTGAGCGGTGAGTACCTCGGCTCTCTCCCCGGTTGGGGAAAGAACGGAAGGAAGGACGTACCTCTGCCCACCGGTGAAGACTACAGCCTGGCCGCATGGAGCATCGATCACCGATCCCGTCCAGTTCTCCCCGCGCGAATCGAGGATGCCACGGAGTGTCCCGCGAGCTGCTGTGGCCGGATCGTCACCGTAGGCGAAGTCCACGACCGCAACAGCGAGTGAGCCCAGAGAGATCTCACCCTCGAAAGAATGTAGGCAGTTCCCGGCGTATAGGACTCCCGAAGCAGCAAGGGAACGTGAGATCGCTTCAAGCGTCCGGGCCATCTCTGACAGCGACTTCTCACGAGTCTCCGTCATGTGCGATTCGTGGGCACCGCGGGCACACACCTCATCCCACGCCGCCGCGAAATCCATACCGAGAGGTACTTCCTCGAACTCAACCGGGATTGAGAAGTCGACACGCATCACTGTCCGCCTTCCTTGGCAGAGCGCCAGTCGGGTGGGTGACCGGGGGGCGGAGGAGGCCCCACACGGCCCGCCCGCTGCTGGTCGTGCAGATCCATGAGCCGACGGTTCTTCTCGTACCAGCGCCTCATCCACCGTGGCGTCAAGGCCGCCACCACCGCAAAGGGGACGCCAAGGACCACCATGGCCACGGCAGCACCCGGTCTGTCGCGCAGCACCCCTGCCAGGACAAGACACCCGAGGCTGACCAGGGTGAGGACGGCGGCGAGGTTCCTGCCTCCGTTGGGATTTTCCTCATAAGCCGCCAACTTCCGCCGTGTCGAGGCCATTTCGACATCCGTCACAGCGCTGCTCTCCCCAAGGTGCTCGGCAGGCGCCATCCACGTCTGCAAGAGCGAGCCTCCCGAAAGCAGCCGCTCCCGGCTCTGGAGGGCACGTTGGCGGGCGGTCGGTGAGTCGTCTCTTACGAAGACCAGACGGAGAGTGCCCCTACTGGGCGTCTCGGTTGTCCGCAGACCATAGCCGAGTTCATGGCCGATCGCCGCGATCTTGTCGGAATGCCTGCCCTCGAGACCTCCGAGAAGGAACTCGACACGGCCACGCCCATCGAAGGATTCTATAATCTCAGGATCTTTCATCTTGCGACTCACTTTCCATGCCGGGCAGCCTTGTCCTTCTCACTTCCGGCCTTCCATGCGTTCTCGAAAGCCACAAGTAGATTGCCACCCGGGAGCGCTGATTGCATGGTCTGCCGGTCATCTTGGGGGTTGAAATATCCGAGTGCAGTGGGGTCCGCGATGAACGCGGCAACGGTGTCCACCAGCCCAAAGTTCGCTGCCGCATCAGCTGCGCGACTGGCAGACACCGCCCTGGAAATACCCTTGAAAGCCCCTCCGAACGGCAGTACGCCGAGTGCGTCCTGCGTCAACGTCCGGTTCGAAACCACGGATTCGCCTCCAACCGCACGTGCCGTGCTGTGCAGCCCCAGCGCCCCGAGGGCAAACGCACCCGATGCCACCCCGACGGCCCCCGCCGCTGTGGCAAAGGCCGGTGCCAGCGGTCCCGTAATGGGTGCAACAAGAATGAGGACCAGAGAGATAGCACCCAGCGCGGCACTCACGGCCGCCAGGACGTCTCCGAGTGCGGCGATAGAATAGGCGTGTTCCGAGAGCCACTTGACTGCATCCGCCAATGCGGCTTTGAGGACGTCAGTGACGATGTCGTCAATCGCCCCCAGAGTCTTGCCGATACCTGCGAGCGTGTCACCGATCTTGTCCAGCAGTCCAGGTTCGTTGGGGGCGATGTTCAGCGCCTTGTCCAGACGGCGCGCAATCGCCTGACCCTCCAGGTCGAAGTCACTGGCCAACTTGCGTGCCTGTGCTCGAATTCGGTCCAGATCCGCCTCTGCCGTACTGGCGTCCAGTTCTGCCGCGGAGCGGTCCTTCTCCGTCTTCTCCCGCTTCAGCGCCTCAGCGTCGTCGTTTGGCGGCAGGCCGAGCAGCGGCTTGGAAGGAAGGCCGGCCAACCTGTCCTTCGCGCCTCGGAGTGCGTCCTTGGCATCCTGTGCCTGGGTTTCCAGGGCCTCGGCCTTGCGTTGCCAGACCGGCATCTCGTCGGCCCAGTCCGTCAGCGCTCTTGCAGCCTTACTAAAGGATCGTTTCGCCTTGTCAACCTTGGGACGGAAGTCGTCGTCGAACTGCTCTCGGAACGCGTCGGCGTGGCGTCCCTTCCAATCTGCGTCATCAGTGCCGTGCAGGGCATCTGATATTTCGTTCAGCGATCTGGCCGTGCGCTGCACGATGTTCGCCACATGCTTTGCGGTGTGTGGGTCCCCGGGGCAGGGAACGAACTCTAGGGCTGGAAATCTGTCCCTCAGAGGAGAAGTCTGCGTCGGCGACATCCAAGAGAACGGATCACTCACGTACACTGCTCCCGAGCTTTGCGCAGCTCTTTTGCAAGCGTGTCATCAATGTCCTCGAACGCCTTCTTCATCTTGTCGAGCATTTTGACTGCCGCACCCGAGTATTTGCTGATCCGTTCGATTCCGTACGACCACTCGTCACCGAAGTCATTCATGCGTGACGCGAGCGCGCTCACGCCCATGGACTCGCCATCGACCTCTTCCATCTCCCGACCAGGACGTTCCATGACCTCGGCGATGTGCTCGATGTTGCTCCGCACGCGCGCCAGCACTTCAAAGTCAACATGTATGTCACTCATCGCCCCCCTTAACTATCTACTAGCGGTTGACGGCCTGCATTTCCTGAACCACGACCTTCTGGTCTGCACCGAATTCGCCGTTTGGCAGGATACCGCCTGCACCGGTCGTACTCGTCCATCTGATCCTCCAAGTAACGGTGACCTGGAAGTTGTACGAGCCGTCGCCAGAAGAACGCAGGTACTTCACCCCACAAGGCGGGGTCTCCTCTGCCTTCCCTTTGGCATACGGCTCGCCAATCTGCCCGTCCCGTATCTCATATTGCCCAATGGTGGGGAAGGCGACCGCGTCGTCCGTGCCCGGGTTGATTTTCAGTGCTACGGGCTCTGCGGTGGTCGCTGAGGCCGAGCAGCGGGACGGAAGCGGTGACGGAGACTGGCTTGAACTCGGCAGTGTCCAGCCAGCCATGCCCAAGTCGGGAGGTTTACTTCGAGGTGGCTGCAGGGGCGAGCTCGACCTCGGTAGACAGCACCCGAATCTCGGCATACGCAAGCTGGGCGAACATCTCGGGTGATATAGCCTGCGGAACATCAACCGGCGGCTCGTCGCCCTCATCCACCCAGAAGGGCCGGTTGTCGCGGCCCCGGGCCGCCGGGTCCGCCTCTCTTCCTTCTGTGACGTACGCGTCCCACCAGTAGCCTCGCCCTCCTTGCCTTTGTTCAAGTCCTTGTAAGGATTACCGTTGACGAAGTAGTTCTGGGTTTTCAGAGCCCACTCGGGGCTGGGTGCGCCACTCATCCACACCTGCCGCATCTGCGCGGCGGCGAGCAGGGTCGGACGGCGGTTCACGGATAGCTCCCGGTGGGGCGAAGATTTCACAAGTGTGCCAACGCTATCGACCGGGCTCCGAGTGACACCATATGGGTTTACGTCAGGCCTGCCTGGCAGCGCGCGCGACCCGCGACAGGTGGCCCGATCACGCCCTCTCAACAGAAAGCCGAACGGGTTGAGGAGCTTGGTCGCAAGGGATGCCACAGACCAGGGCTGGAATGTGAGGCGGGCTACTACCGGACGTGCGCGGCGCGCGCGGTGGCCTTCTGGACGACCTTGCGTGTGAGGCCGGACGATCGGCGCGGACGTCGTGACCGCTGCCCTTGGGACTCGTGCTTGAGAATCTAGTGCTCTGACCGGATAGGTTCGCCGGAAGCTCGCGGTGTTCGGCATGGACGGGCCTCGCCAACCCTCCGTAGGCTGGTGATCGCCTACGAAGGGGGCGGGGTGAACGGCAATCCCCTGTACCACTGGATAGCGCTGGCAGTGTCCACGGCGCTCATGCTGCCGGTGCCGGTGGCGATACTGGCGGGGTGGACTCCGCCGTGGATGCGTAAGCGACAGGCCGGGATGCGGC
>NZ_JBICYB010000034.1:0-72241 GCF_043200575.1 Streptomyces sp. NPDC048392 | reverse complement strand
TCACCCCCCGCCCGGTCGAACGCACCGAGCAGACCGTTGATGCCGTCACCCGGATAGCCGTACATCCGCCGGACACCCCACTCGGACAAGCGCTGGAGCACGTAGTCGGCGACTTGGGTCATGGAGCTCTCCCGGGCGTGTGAGGTCGACGGTCGGCTAGTTGAGTTGCCCTCGCGGTCGTCCATAAACCGGATGGACCGCATCCTTTCGGTCAGGAGTCCCGAGACCTTTGCATAGGGCAAAGGAAGGAGGGCACTCGTCCGCGCGTCGGGGCACGGGCTCCATGACCGCACGGGTCCCCGCGCCGCACAGTGGACCGGAAAGTGGGCACGCATGTCTGTCACCAGCACTCACCGCACTTCCCGCCCGGCCCCCGGGAAGGCATCCGGGCCGGCCGGCCCGGATGACCGGACACCCGAGGAGGAACTCGTCCACCGGATGGCCGCCTGTCCTCCCGGTCCGGAGCGGGAAGCGCTGCGGGAGGCGGCCATCACGGCGTATCTGCCGGTCGCCCGGCGGATCGCACGGCGCTACGGCTCGCCCTCCCAGAACCGTGAGGACCTCCAGCAGGTGGCGTGCCTCGGGCTGGTCAAGGCCGTGGACCGCTTCGATCCCGAGCTCGGCCACGCTTTCCTCTCCTACGCCGTGCCCACCATCGACGGCGAGCTGAAGCGGCATCTGCGCGACTTCACCTGGCAGGTCCACGTACCGCGGCGGCTGCAGGAGAAGCACCGCCGGGTGCGGCTCGCGCAGGAGGAGATGAACAGGGCCGGGCGCGCGGACGGAGAGACCGTCCGTGAGATCGAACGGCTCACCGGCATCGGCGAGGAGGATGTGCGTCTCGCCATGAAGGCGGACCGGGCGCGCAATCCCCTGTCCATGGACGAGTCGCGCGACCCCGGGAGGGGCGCCGCCCTCGCGGAGACCATCGGCGGCGACGACCCGCGGCTCGAACTGATCACCGACCTGGTGGCACTCCGGTCGCTGATCCGGGAGCTGCCGGCCCGGGAGCGCACCGTCCTGAGGCTGTACTTCGTCAACTCCCTGACCCAGCGCCAGGTGGCGGACGTCGTCGGCATCTCGCAGATGCACGTCTCACGCCTCCTGGCACGGTCCTGCGCCCGTCTGCGTCAGGGCCTGCTCGGGAACTGACGGCCGGGCCGCCCGCACGCGGGCGGGCCCCCCGCACCCCGCGGAGGACCCGCACCGCTTTCCGTGCCCTGCCGGCTGCCGGCTGCCGACTACCGGGCGTCGGCCGAGGCCGAGCGGTCCCGATTCATCCGCCCCATGGCCGCGGTCATGAGACCGAGCACGATCGCCACGGCGCCGGTGATGACGTTGCTGACGACGGGACCGGTCCCGTCCGCGGCGCCGGAGATCACCCATGGGGCGATGATCGTCCACACGCCGATGGCGGCGGGGACCCAGCCCATGCCGTGGGTCCTTTCGTACGCCGAGCCGAAGCCGAGCGCGAGAACGGCCAGCGCGAGTCCCGTCACGAGGTTGCTGACCCTCAGCGGGGCGTTGGTGTGGAACCCGACGACCCAGGGCGAGATCGCCAGGTACAGGCCCGTCAGCAGGGTCAGCCCCTCGGCCGCCTGCAGGGACGGTTTCGCCGACGCCGCGGCGTAGCGGGCGCGCATCGACATGATGTCGGGATGTTCTTCGATCCTCGTGTGTTGCGTGGCCACGTCAGCCACTCCCTTCCTCGAGGCAATCGGTGTTCACGGAAGGGGTTTCACGGTTCGTTCCCGCGAATCGTCCATTTCTCGGGCAGATCGACCACCGAGGCCTCTTCCGCTCCGTCCCCCCTGCGCCGGCGGCGGCGCCGTGCTCGCCCGGGCGACCAGCCGGGTCGGCACCAGCGTCGTGCCGCGCTCGGGACCGACCTCCCGCATCTTGCGCAGCACCGCCTGTACGCAGAGCCGTCCCACCTCGGCGAAGTCCTGGTGGACGGTGGTCAGCGGAGGCAGGAAGCAACCGGCCTCGGCGATGTCGTCGAAACCGATGACGCTGACGTCCTCGGGCACGCGCCGCCCGCGTTCGTGCAGGGCGCGCAGCAGGCCGAGGGCCATCTGGTCGTTGGCCGCGAAGACGGCGGTGCACTCCTCGTGGCCGGCCAGTTCCAGGCCGGCCCGGTAGCCGGACTCGGCCGACCAGTCGCCCCGGACGAGGGGCGGCGGGGTGCGGCCGGCCTCGGCGAGCGTGTGCCGCCAGGCGTCGGTGCGGCGCTGGGCGGCGAAGGAGCCCTCGGGGCCGCCGAGGTGCCACACCGTGTCGTGTCCGAGGTCCAGCAGATGGCGCACCGCGGCACGGCTGCCGCCGGCCTGGTCGGTGTCGACGACCGTGTAGTGGTCGCCGGCGTCGGAGTCGACCACGACGACCTGGACGTGGGGCGGCAGTCTGAGGGACGCCGCGTCCAGGAGGTGGACCTCCATGATGACGATCACCGCGTCGACGGCCAGCTCCTCCAGCCGCGAGAACGCGCCGCGCACCTCGTCCTGGGTGGGGACGGCGACCGGCAGCAGTGTCACCGCGTACCCCTCGCTCGCCGCGGAGGTGGCGATGGCCTCCAGGGTGCGCACGTTGCCCGTGGTGGACAGCGTGAAGGTGATGACACCGATGGTGCGGAACTCTCCGCGCTTGAGCGCCCGGGCCGCGCTGTTGGGCCGGTAGCCCAGCTCCTTCATGGCCGCCAGCACCTGCCGCCGGGTCTCCTCGGTCACGCCGGCGAAGCCGTTGGAGACGCGGGAGACGGTCTGCGAGGAGACCCCCGCCAGCCGGGCCACGTCCGCCATGGACGCCGTAGGCACCCGGCCGCCGCGCCGGCGTCGCGTGCCCGCGTCCCGCACGTCCGCGACTCCCTCAGCCGTGTCCACTGCCGTCCGCCACCTCTCTGCCGCTGTCCGGGCCACGGCCCACGAAGGACCCTTGACCGTCGTCCTCGGGGCAGTGTAGACATGCCGCCACCAAATGTTTACGTAAACATAACAGCCACGCGGCGGGCCCGGACCGTCTTCGCGGCAGCGGATGTTCGCGTGAACATACTGAGGCTCCACAAGCTCCGGAACGTGACGAGCGAGGATCGACATGACGACGCTGCAACCGCCGGCCGCCGGGCCGCGGCCCGTCCCGCCCCCGGTGAGGCGGGACCGCCGCTCCTGGACGGGGTGGGGCTTCCTCGCTCCCTTCGTGGCCGTCTTCGCCCTGGTGTTCCTCGCGCCGATCGCGTACTCGGTCCACCTCAGCCTCTTCCGCGACCAGCTCATCGGCGGGACCACCTTCGTCGGGCTGGACAACTACGGCGAGGCGCTCAGGGACGAGCAGTTCTGGGCCTCGCTCGGCCGGGTCTCGCTCTTCCTCGCCGTGCAGGTGCCGATCATGCTCGGCATCGCGCTCCTGGTGGCCCTGGCGCTGGACAGCGGCCGCCTGTACGGCCGGGACTTCTTCCGCATCTCGGTCTTCCTGCCGTACGCCGTGCCGGCCGTGGTGGCCACTCTGATGTGGGGCTTCATGTACGGCACCCGCTTCGGCCTGGTCGGTGACATCAACGACGCGCTGGGTGTCTCACTGCCCGACCCGCTCTCTCCCGACCTGGTACTGGCCTCCATCGGCAACATCGTGACCTGGGAATTCGTCGGCTACAACATGCTGATCTTCTACTCGGCGCTACGCGTCGTCCCGCACTCGCTGTACGAGGCGGCCCAGATCGACGGCGCCGGCCAGATCCGCGTGATCACCGCCATCAAGCTGCCGGCCATCCGCGGGGCCCTGGTGATCGCCACGATCTTCTCGATCATCGGCAGCTTCCAGCTCTTCAACGAGCCCAGCATTCTCCAGCCGCTGGCGCGCAACGCCATCACCACGGACTACACGCCGAACTACTACACCTACGCGCTCTCCTTCAACGGGCAGCAGCACAACTACTCCGCGACGGTCGCCATCGTCATGGGGCTGATCACCATGGTCATCGCCTACGTCGTCCAGCTGCGCGGCATGCGCAAGGGAGTGTGAAGCAGCGATGACCAGTCCCGTCGCCACCGTCTCCGACCCTTCCGCGACCAGGCCGTCCGGCACGCCGGGCCCCGTGCCCCGACTGCGTACGTCCCGGCGCCGGCACTCCCCCGACAAGCCCCGGCGCAGCGTACTGCTGACCGTCCTCACCTCACTGGTACTGCTGTACAGCCTGGTCCCGCTGGCCTGGCTGGCCGTCAGCGCCACCAAGACGCAGGAGGGGCTGTCCCGTTCCTTCGGTCTCTGGTTCGACGGCGACTTCGCGCTGTGGGACAACATCGGCGAGACGTTCACGTACGACGACGGCGTCTTCACCCGCTGGCTGCTGAACACCCTGCTGTACGTGGGGCTCGGTGCGGGCGGCGCCACCTTCCTCGCCGTGCTCGGCGGTTACGCGCTCGCCAAGTTCGACTTCCCCGGCCGGCGTGCCGTCTTCGCCGTCGTCATCGGCGCGGTGGCCGTCCCGGGTACCGCGCTGGCGGTGCCGACCTTCCTGATGTTCAGCGAGATGGGGCTCACCAACACCCCCTGGGCGGTGATCATCCCATCCCTGATCTCGCCGTTCGGCCTCTATCTGATGTGGGTGTTCGCCACCGAGGCCGTCCCGGCCGAGCTGATGGAGGCCGCCCGCATCGACGGGGCGGGCGAGGTGCGCACCTTCTTCCGGGTCGCCCTGCCGCTGCTGGCGCCCGGCATCGTCACCGTCCTGCTGTTCACCATGGTCGCGACCTGGAACAACTACTTCCTGCCGCTGGTCATGCTCAAGGACCCCGACTGGTACCCGCTGACCCTGGGCCTCAACAGCTGGAACCAGCAGGCCGCGACCGCGGGCGGCGAGGCCGTCTTCAACCTCGTCGTCACCGGTTCGCTCATCACCATCCTGCCGCTGGTCGTCGCGTTCCTGCTGCTCCAGAAGTACTGGCAGTCCGGTCTCGCCGCCGGGAGCGTCAAGGAGTAGCCCACCGCGCTCTCCCCCGCCCGCCCGCCACGCCCCCTCCGACCTCCCCCGCCCTCTCCGACCCGTCCGTCCCGTCCGACCCTCGACCCGTCCGACCCGTCCGACCCGTCCGACCCCTCAACGGTGCCGGTTCCGGCCACGAAGAAGTGGAAGCACGCCCATGCCCACACACCTGCCCAAGCACTCGCGCCGCCTGCTGCGCGGTATAGGCCTCGTCTGCGCCCTCGCCCTCGGGGCCACCGCCTGCGGCGGCTCCGACGACGGGGGGTCGAGCCGGAAGGCGGTCTCCGAGGCGGACGTCCAGGCGGCTCTCAAGGAGGGCGGCGCCATCACGGTCTGGGCCTGGGAGCCCACGCTCAAGCAGGTGGCCACCGACTTCGAGAAGGAACACCCGGGCGTCAAGGTCGACCTGGTCAACGCGGGCACCAACAAGGACCAGTACACGGCGCTGCAGAACGCCATCTCGGCGAAGAAGGGCGTCCCGGACGTCGCCCAGATCGAGTACTACGCGATGGGCCAGTACGCCCTGACCAAGCAGCTGACCGACCTCAGGTCCTTCGGCGCCGACAAGCTCTCCGCCAAGTTCTCCCCGGGCCCGTGGAACGGTGTGAAGGCCGGTTCGGACGGCGTCTACGCGCTGCCGATGGACTCCGGTCCGATGGCGCTGTTCTACAACAAGAAGGTCTTCGACAAGTACGGCATCAAGGTGCCCACCACCTGGGCGGAGTACGTGGACGCCGCCCGCGACCTGCACAAGGCCGACCCGAAGGCGTACATCACCGCCGACAACGGCGACGCCGGGTTCGCCACCAGCATGCTCTGGCAGGCCGGTTCGCGCCCCTATACGGTGAACGGCACCAAGGTGAGGATCGACTTCACCGACCAGGGCGCCAAGAGGTTCACCGACACCTGGCAGCAGCTCATCGACGAGAAGCTGCTCGCCTCGGTCCCGGCCTGGACCGACGCGTGGTACAAGGGCCTCGGCGACGGCAGCATCGCGACGCTGGCGACCGGCGCCTGGATGCCCGCCAACCTCGACTCCGGCGCGAAGGCGGCGTCCGGTGACTGGCGCGTAGCTCCGCTGCCGCAGTGGACCGGGAGTGGCAAGGCCAGCGCCGAGAACGGCGGCAGCGCGCTCGCGCTGCCCGAGCTCGGCAAGAACGAGGCGCTGGCGTACGCCTTCGTCGAGTACGCGAACGCGGGCGACGGCGTGCAGACCCGCCTGAAGAACGGCGCCTTCCCGGCGACCACCGCCGATCTCCAGTCCACCAGGTTCCAGGACACCGCGTTCCCCTACTTCGGTGGCCAGAAGGCCAACAAGATCTTCGCCGAGTCGGCCGCCGACGTCCCCGACGACTGGTCCTACCTGCCGTACCAGGTGTACGCGAACTCGGTCTTCAACGACACCGTCGGCAAGGCCTACGTCTCCGACACCACGCTGGCCGAGGGCCTGAAGTCCTGGCAGGAGGCCTCCGTGAAGTACGGCGAGGAGCAGGGATTCACCGTCGGGAAGTAGGCCCCGGCACAGGCAGCACCACGATGCCGCGGCCCGCGGGCGGCGGCGCGGCTCACGCACCGCCGCCCCGGCACCGCACGCACCACACCGGAAGGACCGCCATGATCTCCACCCTCCTGCCCCGCCCGCACCGCGGGGCGGACGGCGCGCCCGCCCCCCGCCTCGCCTTCGGAGCCGACTACAACCCCGAGCAGTGGCCCCGAAAGGTGTGGGAGGAGGACGTACGGCTGATGCGCGAGGCCGGCGTCACCATCGTGTCGCTCGGCATCTTCTCCTGGGCCCGCCTCCAGCCGGGCCCCGACACCTGGGACTTCGCCTGGCTCGACGAGGTCATGGACCTGCTGTGCGAGCACGGTGTCGGCGTGGACCTGGCGACCGCGACCGCCTCCCCGCCGCCCTGGCTGACCACCGCGCACCCGGAGATCCTCCCGGTCACCGACCGGGGGGAGACGCTGTGGCCGGGAGCGCGCCAGCACTGGCGTCCGACCTCCCCCGTCTTCCGCGAACACGCCCTGCGCCTGGTCCGTGAGATGGCGACCCGCTACGCCGGGCATCCGGCCCTCGTCGCCTGGCACGTCAACAACGAACTGGGCTGCCACAACGTCTACGACTACTCCGACGACGCGGCCCGTGCCTTCCGCGACTGGCTGCGCGCCCGGTACGGCACGACGGACGCCCTCAACCAGGCCTGGGGCACGGCGTTCTGGTCGCAGCGCTACAGCGACTGGGAGCAGATCCTGCCGCCCCGGCTGGCCGCCTCGCACCCGAACCCGACCCAGCAGCTGGACTTCAAGCGGTTCTCCTCGGACGCGCTCAAGGACCACCTGCGCGCGGAGCGGGACCTCCTGCGGGAGCTGACCCCCGGCATCCCCGTCACCACCAACTTCATGGTGATGCCCGGCACCAAGGGCATGAACTACGCGGACTGGGCCGGTGAGGTCGACTTCGTCGCCAACGACCACTATGTCGTGCCGGGCCCCCAGGCCCGCGACGAGCTGTCGTTCTCGGCGAACCTCACCAGCGGCATCGCGGGCGGCCGTCCCTGGTTCCTGATGGAGCACTCCACCAGTGCCGTGAACTGGCAGCCCGTCAATCTGGCCAAGCGGCCGGGCGACATGGCCCGGGACTCGCTGACGCACGTGGCGCACGGAGCCGACGCGGTCTGCTTCTTCCAGTGGCGCCAGTCGGCGGCCGGCGCCGAGAAGTACCACTCGGCGATGGTCCCGCACGCCGGCGCCGACAGCGAGCTGTTCCGCTCGGTCACCGCCCTGGGCGACACGCTCAAGACACTCGCGCCGGTCGCGGGGAGCGAGCGGGAGCCCGCCGAGGTCGGCATCCTCTTCGACTGGGAGTCGCGCTGGGCGAGCGAGCAGGACTCCCACCCCACCTCGCTGCTCGACTACCACCAGGAGGCGCTCGACTGGTACTCGGCGCTGCTCTCCCTCGGCATCCGCGCCGACGTCGTCACCACCGGCGCCGACCTGAGCCGCCACCGGATGCTGATCGCGCCGGTGCTGCACCTGGTCCCGGCCGAGCTGGCCAAGAACCTCACGCGGTACGCCGAGCAGGGCGGGCACCTGGTCACCACGTACTTCTCCGGTGTCGTCGACGAGAACGACCACGTGTGGCTCGGCGGCTATCCGGGCGCCCTGCGGGAGCTGCTCGGCATCCGCGTCGAGGAGTTCGGCCCGCTGCCCGCCGGGCAGACCGTGGAACTGGACGACGACAGCACCGGCGGCCTGTGGACCGACCACATCACCGTCACCGCGGCCGACACCGACGTCCTCGCCCGCTACCGCACCGGTACGCAGGCGGGCCGCCCCGCCGTCACCCGGCGGGCCGCGGGCAGCGGTTCGGCCGCCTACGTCTCCACCCGCCTCGGCGCCGACGGGCTCGCCGCGCTGCTGCCGCGGCTGCTGGAACCGGCCGGGGTGACGAGCGAGCTGCCCGCCGGGGTGCGGGGGTCCGTCGAGGCCACCGTGCGCCGGGGACCCGGCGGCCGGTTCCTCTTCCTGGTCAACCGGACCGACGGGACGGTGACCGTCCCCGGGCTCACCGGGGAGGTCCTGGTGGGCGCCACCGGCGCAGACGGCGCCCTCACCCTCGGGCCCGGGGATGTCGCCGTCCTGCGCACGCCCACCGGCTGAGCCCGCGCCGACGCCGCACCCACGACTCCCCGGAGCGGCACCGGACGCTCCGGGGCCGCACCCTCCTGCCCGGATGCCTGCCGGAGGGCCACCGCGGCGACCACACCATTCAGTGGGGAGCACACGATGGCACGCCGTACCCGCGGCGGACGCCTCTTCGGGGCCGCCGTACTGGATGACGGTCGCCGCCGGGACCCCGGCACGGGTGCTGCGCGAGATCACCGAAGCCGACCGCGGGTGGAACCACCGTCCGCCCCGCACCCCGCACCGGGGCAGCGGGTGGCCCCGCGCGGGGGGTGATCGGCAACTTCCGCCGCCCACGGGACACATGGCGCGGTCGCCTGGCAGTACGATGATCGAAAACTGCGGCGCAGCGTCACCTCCCGGACCACGGAGCCTGCCATGACGACGGACCACACCCAGCCTCCCCGCATCGACACCGGTCGGGCCCACCCCGCGCGTGTCTACGACTGGCTGCTGGGCGGCAAGGACAACTACCCGGTCGACGAGGCGGTGGGCGAGACCCTGCCGTCCGAGGCACGGGACGCGGCGCGGCAGAACCGCGCGTTCATGAACCGCGCGGTGGCACACCTCGCCGCTCAGGGCATCGACCAGTTCCTGGACATCGGCACGGGGATCCCGACCGAGCCCAACCTGCATCAGATCGTGCAGCGGACGGTGCCGACGGCCAGGGTCGTGTACGCCGACAACGACCCGATCGTGCTGCGGCACGCGGAGGCCCTGCTGGTCAGCAGCCCCGAGGGGGCCACGGACTACATCCAGGCCGACGTCCGCGAGCCGGCCGAGATCATGCGGCACGCGCGAGGGATCCTGGACTTCGACCGGCCGATCGCGCTGTCGCTGATCGCCCTGATGCACTTCGTGCCGGACGACCAGGACGCGCACGGCATCGTCCGGGGGCTGGTCGAGACCCTCCCCCCGGGCAGCCACCTGGTCCTGTCGCACGCCGCGATCGACCTCTTCCCCGAGCTGGCGGAGCAGGTGATCGCCCAGTACGCCAAGGGCGGCATCCGCCTCGGCTTCCGCACCCGGGCGGAGGTGACCCGCTTCTTCGACGGCCTGGAACTGGTGCCGCCCGGCCTGGTCACGGCCACCGAGTGGTACGGCGAGGGGCTGGAGCCGCCCGCGCCGGAGGAGAGCGGTATCTACGCGGGCGTGGCGCGTATCCCCTGACTAGGCCCTGTCGTCGAGCTCCCGTCTGCCCCGCGGCGTCATGCACGCACTCTCGCCCTGCCGGCCCTGACCCGAGTACATCCCGTACGAGGTCCAGGACCCGGCACGCCGAGAGCACGCACCCGACGCCGCGGGGGCCGCCCTCCGGGCGACGACGCGATGTCGACGACAGGACCCGGTGCGCCCACGCGGCGGCGGCTCAGCGGCGGCGCCCGCGCGTCGCCCAGCCGCTGCCTATGCCGGCGACGTGCAGGGCCAGTAGGGCGAGGCCGATGAGCATCACGTTGGTGGAGGTGAAGATGTCGTTGGTCGAGACCTCCGCCGCGTTGATCAGCCAGGCGATGAGGAACAGAACCGCCGCGATGATGGCGAGCACGGTGTACATCCCTTCGGGTCGGCGGCACCGGGGCGGTGCCGTGTCTCGCGTATGCCCCCGACGGGGTGCGTGACACGGCGGAAGACGACGTGCGCTCCGTACAGTGGAGGGACGGACCGCGGCGGAGCCGCCCGGTCACTCCCGCACCCCGTCCCGGAGCCCTCATGCACGACCCGTCCACCGCACCGGACGACGGCTCCGGCGCGCTGTTCGGACTGGACGCCCTGACGCCCGGTCCGTCGCCCGCCGCGCCCGCCGCCGGGCCGTCCTTCCGGGACTCCGCCGCCGCCCGCCGGCTGCTGCCGGTACGGGAGATCCACGCCGAGCCCGCGGCAGCCGCGTCCCCGCGCGGACGGCAGGTCCTCGCGCGGTTCCCCGAGGCCCGCGTGGTCGAGGTGGCCTCCCACTGGGGCATCCCCGGCCTGCACGGCAACGAGGGCAACGTCGAGCGCTGGGTGCGCGTGAAGGGCGAAACGCTCGTCCTGGGCGAGCGGAAGACGCTGACCACCCGCCCCAACGGCCGCTCCGCGGACTGGATCGCGCCGGGCGCCTCCAACGGCTGCGCCATGGCCTGCGCCTACTGCTACGTGCCGCGCCGCAAGGGGTACGCCAATCCCGTCACCGTCTTCACCAACATCGACCGGATCATCGCCCACCTCGGCCGGCACATCGCCCGGCAGGGGCCCAAGCGCGAGCCGAACCAGTGCGACGCGAAGGCCTGGGTCTACGACGTCGGTGAGAACGGTGACTGCTCGGTGGATGCCCTGATCTGCGACAACACCGCGGACCTGGTGCACGCCTTCCGGCAGTGGCCGACGGCCAAGGCGTCTTTCGCGACGAAGTTCGTCAACCCCGACCTGCTCGCCCTCGACCCGCGCGGCCGGACCCGGGTCCGCTTCTCCCTGATGCCGCCGGACGACTCCAAACTGCTGGACGTGCGCACCTCGCCCGTCGCCGAGCGCATCGCCGCGGCCGGTGACTTCCTGGACGCCGGCTACGAGGTGCACTTCAACCTCTCCCCCGTGGTGGTGCGGCCCGGCTGGGAGGAGGCCTGGACGGAGCTGCTGCGGCACCTCGACGACGTCCTGCCGGACCGGGTCAAGCGGCAGGCCGCCGCCGAGGTGATCATGCTGACGCACAACCGGGACCTGCACGAGGTGAACCTGGGCTGGCATCCGCGCGCCGAGGAGGTGCTGTGGCGGCCGGAGATCCAGCAGGCCAAGCGTTCGGGGAACGGCGCGCTCAACGTGCGCTACCGGGTGGACGTCAAGGCCGAGGCGGTCGCCCGGCTCCGCGCGCTGGTCGCCGCCCACGCGCCCTGGCTGCGGATCCGTTACGCCTTCTGAGGGCGGCCCACCGGGTGCCGGGTAAGGCGACCCTAAGATCAGATAATGTCTCGTGTGCGACAACCGCCGGAAGCACACACTTCCGAGCCTGCGGAAAGCACACTTGGGGAGCCGGCCTTGCCACACACGACCGACGCGACCGCGGACCGGCCGGACGCCGTCACCGAAGAGGGCTGGGTCGAACTCGGCTCGCGCGCCCGACTGCGCGAACTGCTGGGCGAGCCCTGGCCCCTCGTCATCGACAAGGTGCACGACCGGCTCACGGGCGAGGACCGGGACATCCTGGCCCGCTCCCCCTTCTGCCTCCTGGCCACCTCCGACGCGGACGGCAACTGCGACGTGTCGCCCCGCGGCGACGCTGCCGGGTTCACCCACGTCCTGGACTCCCGCACGCTCGCCCTGCCTGACCGGGCGGGGAACCGGCGCGGGGACAGCTTCCACAACGTCCTCGACAACCCGCACGCCGGTCTGCTCTACCTGGTCCCCGGCGGCAAGGACGTGCTGCGGGTCAACGGCCGGGCCCGCATCCTCACCGACGCGCCCTTCTTCGACGCGATGGCGCGGGACGGAAGACGTCCAGCCCTCGCGCTGATCCTGGAGATCGACGAGATCTACCTCCACTGCCCGCAGTCCCTTAACCGCGCGGGCCTGTGGAAACCCCAGTCGTGGCAAGCGAGTTGACGCCCCGCACGGACCCGGAGGGGAGGGACGCGGCAGCCGCGCCGGGGCCCGTGTGAGGCCCACCCCTACCAGGGCTTATTAGGTTAGGCTAACCTTCACCACGTGAGATCTGGTGAAGACGCAGCCGGTACCCCGCGCCTGCGCGGTCATGAACTGTCGGCGACGGACGTGACCGTCGCGTACGACGGTGTCGATGTCGTGCACGACGCGGCGGTCGGGCTCACGCCCGGCGAAGTGACCGTCCTGGTGGGCCCCAACGGCAGCGGGAAGTCGACGCTGCTGCGGACCCTCGCCCGGCTGCAACGGGCCCGCAGCGCCACGCTGAGCATCGACGGCACCACCGACGGTCTGGCGCTGACGTCCCGTGAGTTCTCGCGGCACGTCGCGCTGCTGACGCAGGGCCGCCCGACGCCCGGCGGGCTGACCGTGCGGGACGTCGTCGAGTTCGGCCGCTATCCGTACCGGGGCCGCTGGGGACGGCCCGATCCGGACGGCCCGGCCGCCGTCGAGCGGGCGCTCGCGCTCACCGGCGTCGACGGCTTCGCCGACCGCGGCGCCGACCATCTCTCCGGCGGGCAGTTGCAGCGGGTGTGGCTCGCGAGCTGTCTCGCCCAGGAGACCGGCGTACTCCTCCTGGACGAACCGACGACGTACCTCGACCTGCGCTACCAGGTCGAGCTCCTCGACCTCGTCCGCGATCTGGCGGATGTCCACGGCATCGCCGTCGGCGTCGTCCTGCACGACCTCGACCAGGCGGCGGCCGTCGCCGACCGGATCACGCTCCTGGAAGCGGGCCGGATCGTCGCCGACGGCCTGCCCGAGGACGTGCTGACGCCGGAGCGGCTCACCGCCGTCTACGGCATCCGGATCGACGTCGACACCGACCCCCTGACCGGCCGGCTGCGCACCCGCCCGATCGGCCGCCACCACATACGAACCGAAAGGCTCGGCACCACCTCATGAGACGCCTCCTGCTCACCGCGGCAGCCACCACCGCCGCGGCGCTCACCCTCGCCGCCTGCGGCACCACCGAACCCGCCGCCGACAAGACGGAGAAGAAGGCCTCCGAGGCGATCACGCTCAAGGACGGCAAGGGCACCGAGGTGAGGCTCGACGGGCCGGCCACCAAGGTCGTCGCCACCGAGTGGAACGTCGTCGAGAGCCTCGTCTCGCTGGGCGTCGACCCGGTCGGCGTCGCGGACGTCAAGGGCTACAGGACCTGGGACAGCGCGGTGCCGCTGAGGAACGAGCCCAAGGACATCGGCACCCGCGGCGAGCCGAGCATGGACACCGTCGCCTCCCTCGCCCCCGACCTCATCGTGGCCACCACGGATCTCGCCCCCGCCGCGGTGAAGCAGCTGCGCGAGGTCGCTCCGGTGATCGAGGTGACGTCCGCCGACGGCACCGGCCAGATCGACCGGATGCTGGCGAACGTCGACCTGGTCGCCAAGGCCACCGGAACCTCGGACAAGGCCGAGGCGCTGCGCGAGGACTTCGAGGCCAAGGTCGCCGAGGGCAGGAAGGCGCTGACCGACGCGGGGATGGCCGGCGAGCACATCGCCTTCGCCGACGGCTACGTCGCCTCCAACCAGGTCTCGATCCGCCCCTACACCGCGACCTCCCTCATCGGTGAGGTCAACGAGGCCGTCGGCCTGAAGAACGCCTGGACGGTGAAGGGTGACGAGGCCTACGGTCTCGGCTCCACCGACGTCGAGGGTCTGACCAAGCTGCCCGAGGACACCCGGTTCGCCTACATCGGCAACGACGACGATCCGAGCGCCACCCCGTTCACCGGTGAGCTGGCCGAGAACTCGGTGTGGAAGTCCCTGCCGTTCGTGGAGGCCGGCGACGTGCACCGGCTGGACGACGGCATCTGGATGTTCGGTGGCCCCGGGTCGATGGAGGCGTACATCGACGCCGTCGTCGGCGCGCTGACGAAGTAGCGGGGCCATGGCCGTCACCGCAACCGAACCCGCCGCGGCCCGTCCGCCGACGGCGCCCGCGTCCAGGCCGGGCGCGGCCGCGGTGACGGCCGGGATCGTCCTGCTGGTCGCCGTGCTCGCCGTCGTCGACATCACCCAGGGCACCGCCTCGGTGGGACCGTCCGAGGTCTTCAAGGCGCTGACCGGACAGGCCGACCCGGACGACGCGTCCGTCGTCGTCGCCTCCCGGCTGCCCCGGATGACCGCGGGACTCCTGGTCGGCGCCGTCCTGGGCATGGCCGGCGCCGTGCTCCAGGCGGTCAGCCGCAACGTGCTGGCCTCACCCGACACCCTCGCGGTGAACGCGGGTTCCTACCTCGCGCTCGGGCTGGTCGGCGCGGCCGGTGCCTCACTGCCGATGCTCGCCTCCTCCGGCGTCGCCTTCGCGGGCGGCCTGGCGGCGGCGGCCGTCGTACTCGGTCTGTCCGGCCTCGGCACGGGCACCGTCCGCCTCGTGCTGGCCGGCACCGCGCTGATGCTGGGTCTGAACTCCATGACGGAGGGACTGCTGCTGCTCTTCCCCGAGCAGACCGAGGGCCTCTACCAGTGGAACCAGGGCAGCATCGCCCAGAACGGCTTCGGCGGCGTCCTGCAGATGCTGCCGATCGCCCTGGCCGGGCTGGCGGGCCTGATGCTGACCGCCCGGCGGGTGGACGCGCTGGCCCTCGGCGACGACGCGGCGCGCGGGCTCGGCGTCCCGGTCCGGGCCACCCGGGTCACGGTCGTCGTGCTCGCGGCACTGCTGTCCGCCGCCGCGGTCACGCTCGCCGGACCCATCGGCTTCGTCGGCCTGTGCGCACCCGCCCTCACGCGTCCGCTCGCCCGCCGGTTCCGCGGCTTCGCACGCTCCCGTACGAGCATGCCCGCGACGGCGCTCGCCGGCGCGGCCCTGGTGCTCGGTTCGGACGTGCTGCTGCGGTCCCTGGTCGCGGACGACCGTGCCGTGTCGGTGCCCACGGGTGTGGTCACCAGTCTGGTGGGAGCCGTGTTCCTGGTCGCCATGGCGCTGCGGGTGCGGGACACCGCCGGGGCGGGGGCGCCGGACCGGCTGCGCATCCCGGGCCGGGGGGTGGTCCCGGCCACGGTCGCCGTCCTGGTGGTGGTCCTGGTGGGTCTCGTGATCGCCGCCGTGCTGGTGGGCGACAGCAAGCTGCTGCTCGGGGACGTCGTCAACTGGGTCCAGGGGCGGGCCGGGCGGACCGTCTCCTTCGTGCTGGACACGCGGGTGCCCCGGGTGCTCGCCGCCCTCTGCGCGGGTGCGGCGCTCGCCCTGGCCGGCACGCTCGTGCAGGCCGTCACCCGCAACCCGCTCGCCGAACCGAACGTCCTCGGCGTCACGGGCGGCGGTGCGCTGGGCGCGGTGGTCCTGGTGACCTCCGTCCCGGCCGCCGGGACCTGGGGTGTCGCCGGTGCCGCGTTCGCCGGGTCCGCCGTCACCGCGGTCGTCGTCTTCGGACTCGCCGCCCGGGGCGGCTTCCGGCAGAACCGGCTGGTCCTCGTCGGCATCGGCACGGCCTCGGCCACGACGGCGCTGATCAGCCTGCTGATCGTGCTCACCGACCCGTTCAACGCGACCAAGGCGCTGACCTGGCTGTCGGGATCCACCTACGGGCGGACCATGCCGGACGTCGTGCCGGTCGCGCTGGCGCTGGCCGCCGGGATCACGGTGGCGCTCACCCGGCGCGCCGAGCTTGATCTGATCTCGCTGGACGAGGACACACCGCGGCTGCTCGGCCTGCGGCTGGCTCCGGGCCGCCTCGGCTTCCTGGTGCTGAGCGTCGTCCTCAGCTCGACGGCCGTGGCCTGCGCGGGGACCATCGGGTTCGTGGGGCTCGTCGCCCCGCACGCGGCACGCGCCCTCGTGGGCCGGCGGCACGTGAGGGTCGTGCCGGTCGCACTCCTCCTCGGCGCCGCGCTCGTCTGCGCCGCCGACCTCCTCGGGCGCACGGTGATCGCCCCGGCCCAGCTCGGCGCTGGGCTCGTGACGGCAGTGATCGGGACGCCGTACTTCCTGTACCTGCTGGTACGCAGCCGCCGTTGACCGCCGCCCCGGCGGCGATCCGGGTGACGGCGCACGTGAGCCCCGTACGGTGCGGGCATGGACCGACGCGCCGCGGACGGGGGCCGCACGGGCCTGTTGAACGTCATCGACCTGGAGGCCACCTGCTGGGACGGGCCGCCGCCGCCCGGTGCGGTCAGCGAGATCATCGAGATCGGGCTCGCCGTGGTCGACCTCGACGCCGGGGAGCGGGTGGCCCGGCACCGGATCCTGGTGCGGCCCGTCCGCTCCCGGGTCAGCGCCTTCTGCACGGAGCTGACCGGCCTCGCCCCGGCCGATGCCGACCGGGGGGTGGACCTCGCCCGGGCCTGCGAGACGCTGGTGCGCGAGCACGGTGCCGGCGTCCGCCCCTGGGCAAGCTGGGGCGACTACGACCGCAAGCAGTTCGTCCGCCAGTGCGCGGCCGACGGGGTGCCCTACCCCTTCGGCCACCCGGCCGAACGCGCGCACACCAACGCCAAGGCGGTCTTCACCGAGGCTTACGGACTGCGCCGGCGCCCCGGCATGGCGCAGGCGCTGGAGATCGCCGGGCTGCCCCTGGAGGGACGGCACCACCGGGGCGTGGACGACGCCTGGAACATCGCGGCGCTGGTGCTCCGGCCGGCCGTCCGCGCTGCCTGGCCCGCTGCCTGGCGTCCCCGCGGGTCCGGCCGGTCCGGTGGGTGAGGCCGGGGGTGCCTCCGGGACCGCTCCGTGCCCGGCGTCCCGGCGTCCCGGTGCACCCGGGTTGCCAGCGGCGTCTCCGGGGTTCTCCGGCACGGCGGTGATGTTGACGGTCCGGCAGGTCACGCCGACGGGTTCGGCGACGTGGGGGCCTGCCGGTGGGACCGGTAGGTCACGGTCCTGTCTCGCGGGCCGTGGGGACGGATGGCCCCGGTGAGCGCGGTGCGGTGCTCGCGGCCGCCCTCCCCGCTGCGGCGGTCGCGGCCGGCACCCGCACCGGCTTGCCCGCGCTTCACCCTGTCTCCCGTCGGCGGAACCGTTTCCGGCGCGGGCGCACGTACTGGCCGTTCCCATACGTCGTCAGCGATGCGTCCACTCTGCTCCGTGCCGTCCTTGTTAGACGTCGCGTCAAGTTACTGAACCGTAATGAGCCGGGTGCTACCCCTGGTAACCCCCGGGCGGATACGGTCCCGACACTCCCCAGGAACAGCGCGACCACGGCTCTGACCCACTGGACCGCGGACGGCCGGTTCCAGCCTTTCCCGGCCCTCCCCTGCCCTCCCCCAGGAGATCCCATGTCCCCACGCCCACGCATGCTCGCCGCGGCGATCGCCGCCGCGCTGGCCCTCGGCGCCCAGGCCGTCCCGGCCGCCGCAGGCGACGGCCCGGCCGCCGGCTCGGCGGCCACGACGTCCCGCGGCGTCGAGATACCCGCCTTCTACACCCCTCCGTCCGAACTCCCCCACGCCGACGGCACGCTGATCCGCAGTGAGCCGCTGCCCCTCGCGCTGAGCCTGCCGGGACTCGACGGCCCGCTCCCGGGACGGGCGACCCGGCTGATGTACAAGTCCACCGACGCGAACGGCGAAGCGGTCGCCGTGACCGGCGCCTACATCGAACCGGCCGCGAAGTGGCGCGGCGACGGGCCGCGGCCCCTGGTCGCGGTCGCCCCCGGCACCATGGGGCAGGGCGACCAGTGCGCCGCGTCGATGGCCCTGGAACACCCGCTGCGGCTCAACGGGCAGACGGTCTCGGTCGGTTACGAGGACCTGTCGGTCTACCGGCTGCTGGTGCGCGGCGTCGCCGTCGTCGTCACCGACTACGTGGGCCTGGGCACCACCGACCGGCTGCACACCTACGTCAACCGCGTCGACGGAGCCCACGCGGTGCTGGACGCCGTACGCGCCGCACGCTCCCTCGGCTCGGCCTCCGTCACCTCCGGCTCCCGGGTGGGTCTGTTCGGGTACAGCCAGGGCGGCGGCGCCACGGCGGCGGCGGCCGAACTCCAGCCCTCCTACGCCCCGGACGTCCAGCTGGCGGGCACCTACGCGGGCGCCCCGCCCGCCGACCTCACGGAGGTGACCCGGGCGATCGACGGTGGCGACCTGGCGGGGGCACTCGGCTGGTCGCTCAACGGCTTCCTGCAGACCGAGCCGGCCCTGCGGCCCATCGCCGACCGCTACATCAACGCGGCGGGCCAGGAGGCGCTGAAGGAGCTGTCGACCATGTGCGTCGGTGACGCTCTCTTCGGCTACGGCGGCGACAGCAGCACCGGCTGGACGAAGACCGGGCAGTCCCTCGGCGACGTCATCCGGGCCGAGCCCGCGCTCCAGGCCTTCCTCGCCAAGCAGCGCATCGGCTCGCTGAAGCCCGGCAGCCCGGTCCGCGTGGCCACGGGCGTCAGCGACGACCTGGTCCCCCACGGCCAGGCCCGCCGGCTGGCCGTCGACTGGTGCGACAAGGGCGCCGAGGTCACCTACGTTCCCGTGCTGCTGCCGGGCGTGGGCAGCGGCCTGCTCAACCACTTCGCCCCGTTGCTCACCGATCAGGGCAACGCCATCTCCTGGCTCACCGGCCGGCTCTCCGGCAAGCCGGCCGACTCCAACTGCTGGAGCATGCCCGTACAGCCCTGAGCCGCCCCGCTGCCCCGCTGCCCGGAGCCTCCGCCCAGCGACCAGGTCGGCCGACGCCCGGTCCACGCCGTCGGCGCCGCGGCGATGCTCGTCCTCGCCGTCCCGGCCCTCCCGCTGTCGAAGGCGGACGGCAGCCGGGCGCCGGGGCCCGGCTGCCGTGCACCCTGCCGGCCCGCTTCGCCACGCCGGGCGCCGGCAGCCCGCCCGCGCTGTTCCGACTGCCGCGCGCCACGCGGTCGTGGCCATCGGCCTCGACTTCGCCGTCGCGGCCTTCGGCGGCACCACGCCTCCGGCCACCGAGACACCGGTGAGCGTCACCGGCGGCGACTTGATGCCCGCCTACTGTCCGATGGCCGCCGGTGCCATCGGCCTGACGGCCGTGAAGTTCCCGCCGAGAGCGCCCAGAGGCCGCCGAACGGCTCGCAGCGCATGGCCGGCTGCCGGCAGGCAGGAGCGGCGTGAGCTGATCACGACCTCGGAGGACGAGCAAGCCGTTCGAGGGACGGAGCACCGACGCCATCGCCGCGAGGGCCGTGGAAGCCGTGGAAGCCGCGAGGGCCGTGGAGGCCATGGAGGCCGCGGAGGCCGCGGAGGCCGTGGAGGCCGTGGAGGCCGCCCGGCAGGCGAAGAACTCGCGGGCGACCGGCAGACCCGAACGTCCTAGGCGCTCCCGCTCCCCGCTCCCCCGCGCTCACGGTCCGAACCCGGCCACACATAGGGCAGGTCGTCCGGCACCCCCGGGAACAGCTCGGCGTACACGGCGGGCTCCTTGCGGACCAGCGCCGAACGGTGGCTGCGGTGGAAGGCCTCGTCGCCCAGCCAGGGCGGCAGCTCCCCGGCGGCCGCCAGTTCCGCCTGGTCGCGCACCGGCTCACCCGGACGGCACGCGGCGAGCCCCGCGACGAGTGAGGCCGCGCAGCTGTCCTGGTGGCCCTGCTCGCGCCAGACGCGGCAGACGTCCAGGCCGTACCGGACGAGCGCCTCCTCGTAGCCCGTCCACATCCGCACCGCCGGGTGCCGGCGCCAGCCGTAGCCGGGGACGGTCAGGCCGCGCAGCACCTGAAGCGCCTCCACCCGCTGTTTGCCCAGGCGGCGGCGGTCCAGGGCGAGTGCCGAGTCCCGGAAACCGGGGTGGGGAAGAAAGGTCTGCATACCGGTGCCGCTCCGTTCAGCCGGGGAACCGGCCGCGGGCGCGCAGGTACCCGCGGCGTTCGGCGTAGGCGAGGTCGTCGCGCCACAGGCGGCCGGCGGCGGCGCGCATCAACGGGCGCAGGGCCGGTGCCAGGCGGCGGACCAGGGGGAAGCCGGGGCGGTCCGAGGTGGCGAGCACCGCCTCGACGACCGCGGTACGCGGCCGGCCGCTCCCGTCCGGGCCGAGCGGCGTGGCGTGGCTCTCCACGACGGACCCGGCGCCCTCGCCGTCGGCGATGCGCATGACGACGGTGCGGGGCCCGGGCGCGGTGAACTCGGCCCGTACGGGGACGACCAGGCGACCGGTCAGCCGGAAGGACACGTCCACGACGAAGCGGTCGTCCTCTCCCGCTCCGTGCCCTTCGCCGCCCCCGTCGGCGTGCGGGGTCTCTCCGGGTGCCTCGAGGACGGTGAGGTCCACGAAGGAGTACGGGTGGAACCAGGCGCCGTGCCACGGGTCGAGCCGGTTGGCGATCACGTCCTCGGGCTCGCAGGTCCCGGCCCCGCGCCACACGGACGTCAAAGCCGTGGCCCCGGGCGGCCGGGCGGGTACGAGGGGAGCCGGGGTCGGTGCCTCCTGCCCCACGCCGTCCAGCCGCACCCACACCAGAACGCCGTCGTCGTGGACCGGCAGGGGTTCCCAGCCGGCGAACGGGGCGCCGTCCAGGGCGAGTCCGTGCCAGTGGCACACCAGCGTGCCGCACCGTACCGGGCTGTCGGCCAGCGGGGCGCCGAGGTGGGGGCAGGCGCCCGGGCCGCCGACCGGACGCCCCCGCGCGTCCCGCCAGACGACGACCTCGACGCCGGCGACGGTGCCGGACAGTGGGCGGGCGGCACGTAGGTCCGTGCTCGCGCCGAGGACGTACCAGTTGCCGGAGGGGCGTGCCAGGGCGCGCTCGAGGGCCGCGGCGATGACGGCGGGGCGTGCCTCGCGCCAGGTCGGCCGCTGCCGCTCCCAGGGGACGGCACGGCGCCGCAGCCGCAGGGGACTGCGTCCCCGGCGGGGACGGGGACCGGCACTCATCCGGCCTCCTCCACGTCGTGGGCGGCGCCGCGGCACGCCACCGGCCCGGCGGAGGCGCGACGCGCGCCGAGCCGGGCGGCCAGCACGCGCACGAGCCCGTCGGCCGCGACGGCCGCGCGCCGTCCGCGGGGGACCACCGCGCGCCGGTGCAGTACCGCGTACCCGCCGTCCGCGATCGCGTCGAGGATGTTCCGGTAGAGCCGGTACGCGGTGCGGACGCAGGGGCGCGCGACGGGGTCGAGCATGGCCAGCCCGGGTTCGGCCTGGCGGTAGACGGCCCGGGTGAGGTCCTCGGCGGCCCGCAGCGCGGCGGTGACGCGCGGGTCGTGGCGGCCGGTGTGCCTGCTCCAGAGCAGCAGGTCCCGCTGGACGCCGTGCGCGGCCAGCAGGTCGGCCGGGAGGTAGATCCGGCCGCGGTCCAGGTCCTCGCCCACGTCCCGCAGGAAGTTGGTCAGCTGGAAGGCGACGCCCAGCGCGGCGGCGTGCGGGGCGGCCTCGGCGCGGCCGGTCACGGTGCCGAGTACGGGGAGCATCTGGAGGCCGATGACGGCGGCCGATCCGTGCATGTAGGCGCGCAGATCGGCGTAGGTGGCGTAGTCGGTGACCGTGAGGTCGGCGCGCATCGAGGCCATGAAGTCGGTGAAGTGCGCCGGTTCGATGGCATACCGGGCGGCGGTGTCGGCCAGGGCGAGCACCACGGGTTCGGCGGTCGGCCGGCCGCCGGTGAGTGCCCGCCGCAGCAGTCGGTCGAGGCGGGTCAGGGCGGCGGCGCGGACGGCGGGCGTGGCGTCCGCTCCCGTGTCGTCGACGATGTCGTCGGCCCACCGCGCGAACCCGTAGAGGGCGTGCACGGCCGGTCTGCGGTCGGCGGGCAGGAGGCGGGTGGCCAGGAAGTAGGTGCGTCCGTGGCGGGCGTTGAGGTTCCGGCACCGGGTGTAGGCGGCGCGCAGGTCCGGGTCGGTGATGCCGGCGGCGTCGAGTTCGCGTACGGTCATCGGCCCCGCCTCCGTGCGGCCGCGGGGCGGGCCGGCGGTCCGGTGATGCGGGCGGCGGCCAGCTTCCCTGAGATCAGTACGGTCGGTACGCCGACGCCCGGGGTGGTCCCGCAGCCCGCGAGGACCGCGTTGTCCGTGCCGCGCACCAGGTTGCGGGGGCGGAACGGCCCGGTCTGCGCGAAGGTGTGGGCCACCGAGAACGGGGTGCCGGCGGCATGCCCCTGTGCGCTCCAGTCGGCGGGTGTCACCAGGCACTCCTCCTCGACGGCGGCGGCGATACCGGTCAGTCCCCGGCGTTCCAGGGTGGCGAGCAGGCGGTCGCGGTAGCGGGGCGCGAGGTCGCTCCAGGCCCCGGCGCCGGGGCCGATGTCGGTGTTGGGGCAGGGCGCGAGGACGTAGTGGAGGTGGCGGCCCTCGGGAGCGAGGGAGGGATCGCCGGCGGTGGGCCTGGTGATCAGCAGCGACGGGTCGGTCATGAGGGTGCCGGTCCTGGTGAGCTCGTCGAAGGTCCGCCCCCATTCGGCGCCGAAGGAGAGCGTGTGGTGGGCGAGGTGCGGCCAGGTGCGGGTGGTGCCGGCGTGCAGCACGACGGCGGAGGGCGCGTGCCGCAGTGCGACCGGCCGGCGCGGGCGGCGGCCCAGCAGCCGGTGGGCGACGGGCAGGTCGGGGGTGAGGACGACGGCGTCGCACGGGATGCGTTCGTGGTCGGTGACGACCGCGGTGACGCGGTTGCCGGACCGTTCCAGGCGGGTGACGTCCCGTCCGAGGCGCAGGTCGGCCCCGGCGTCGACGGCGGCGTCGGCCATGGCGCGGGGCAGTGCGTGCATGCCGCCGCGCGGGAAGTACACGCCGGCCACCGTGTCCATGTAGGCGATGACGGCGTAGGCGGCCAGCGCCCGGGACGGTGCGA
The DNA here is from genome assembly GCF_043200575.1 of Streptomyces sp. NPDC048392. Classification (NCBI taxonomy): domain Bacteria; kingdom Bacillati; phylum Actinomycetota; class Actinomycetes; order Kitasatosporales; family Streptomycetaceae; genus Streptomyces; species Streptomyces sp. NPDC048392. The sequence goes on along the minus strand of NZ_JBICYB010000034.1, from coordinate 49,272 downwards.
CACCGGCGTAGAGCGCCTGGAAGGAGAAGACCCGCTTGAGCCGCTCGTCCGTCAGGAACCGTCCGATGCGGGCGTCCAGCCGGCCGAAGCCGCCGAGCGCGGCGAGCCGGGCGAGGTCGGGGGTGAGCAGGCCGAGCGGTGAGTCGAAGTTGGCGTCGATGAAGCGGCGCATCTGCACGGCGTACAGCCGCCGGAGCCAGTCGCGCAGCCGCCGGTACCCGGCCGCCTCCCGGCCCCCGGCGAAGCGTTCCACCTCCGCCTCCATCGCCTCGGCCTCGGTGTGCACGTCCAGGGTGCCGCCGTCGGCGAAGCACGCCCGGTAGGCGGGGTGCAGCGGCACGAGTTCCACGCGGTCGCGCAGCCGCTCGCCGACCGCGGCGAAGGCCTCGTCGGCCAGGTCCGGCATGGTGAACACGGTCGGGCCCGTGTCGAGGTGGTATCCGCCGAGTTCGCGGCGCCCGGCCCGGCCGCCGGGCAGCGGGTCGCGCTCCACGACCGTCACCCGGCGTCCCGCGCCCAGCAGGTGCAGGGTGGCGGACAGCCCCGCGAGTCCGGCCCCGACGACCACGACGTGGTCGGTGCGGCCGGTCACCGTCCGCGTCATCGCGCGCTCCGGCCCGCGGGCGGGGGCAGGCCCTGCCGCCGGTTGTCGTCGACCGTGCTGGGGCGCATCGCGGGTCCTCTCGTCGTCGACTGCGGCGGTGAGCCGGGCCGGGCGCCTCGGCCGCGTTGCCGCCGCTTCGGCCGGGCGGGCGGTGTGGTGCGCCGTCCGGTCTCGGCCCGGGCCGGGGATGTGGTCGGCGTCATACCTTCCCCCTTCGCTTCCGGCGCGACGCGACAGTGGCCCGTTCCCGCCCGGCAGTCCACCCGCCCGGCGGTACGGCGGCACCGGGCGGGTGCCCGTCCCGGTTCCGTCCAGCGCGCCGTGCGTCCACGGCCGCCACGGGCGCCCGTGGCGGCCTGATCGCCCGCTGTTGTTCACCGTGGGAGCCACCACGACCGTCCCACGGTCCGCACGCCGGCCCGGCCGTCGTCGCCGGGAGCCTGGTGCGACAGGTCTGCCCGTGCCGTGGCGCTGATGGAGCGCGCCGCCACCTCGGGCCGCTCACCGCCAACGCCCTGCCGGAGCGAGGGGGCGCGGGGCGGGACGCTGTGCACGGTGCCCGGCGCTGGAGACGAGGTCCTTCGGGTCGGGCGGGGGCGGGGCGCTGGTCGGGGCGAAGACGGCTCGGTCGCCGTCGAGCCGGGAATGTCCGCCGTCGGGGGGAGCTGCGAGGAGGGGCCGTCGGAGGCCTGGCCGGAACCGTTCGCCGAGACCACGGCCACGGCGGCGGCACCGGCTATCGCCACCGCCGCCAGCGCGCCGCCGCCCGGCCCGGGGCCGGTCCGCACCGCTGCGTGCCCTGGCGCGGCGGTCGGGGGCGCGCTGACCCGCGCCCGCCGCATCGCCGACGCCTCGCGCGAGCCAGGGCCGGGCGGGCCCCGCCTCGACGAGCCGCGACAGGCACGACGTGGCCCTCGCCGCGTCACCGGCCGCACCGCTGCGCTGCTACGTCCCCGTCTCCGCCGCGCGGTCGGCCCGCCCGCCGGCGCCGAGCGGGCCGGTGCGGCCCAGTGAGCCATCGGCCTCCAGCCGGGGCAGCTCACGGCGCGACAGCCGTGCGACCACGGACGGCAGCGCCGTGCGCCCCAGCTGTGCCAGGCGCAGCCAGTGCGGCACGTACACGGCGGTACGGCGGCGTTCCATGGCGCGGACCAGCCGGACGGCGACGTCGTCCGGCGGGAAGGCGCGGCGGGCCGGGGGCGGCATGTGGGCGCGCAGTTCGCGCAGGACCGGGTACCGGTCGGCGTCCCGGATCATGTCGGTGTCGATCCAGTTGAGGTAGGCGATGCCCACCGCCACCCCGCGGTGGGCCACTTCGGCGCGCAGTGAGTGGTTGAAGGCCTCCACGCCCGCCTTGGAGGCGCAGTAGGCGCTCATCATGGGGGCGGCGCCGAGCGAGGCCAGTGAGGCGATCTGGAGGTGGTAGCCCGCGGTGTCGAGCAGGTCGGGCAGGAAGGCCCGGGCCGTGTGGGCGCTGCCGGTCAGGTTCACGTCGACCACGCGGCGCCACTCGGCGGGGTCCGACGTGGCGAACGGGCCGCCGTGTGCGACACCGGCGTTCGCCACCACGACCGACGGCGTGCCCAGGCGCCGGCGTATCTCACCGGCCGCTTCGGCCAGCGCGAGGGGGTCGGTGACGTCGGCTCCGACGGCGAGCGCCGGGGTCGGCAGGTCCGCCGCCAGGGCGTCCAGTCGCGGTTTCTCGAGGCCGAGCAGCGCGAGCCGGGCGCCGCGGTGGGCGCAGGCGCGGGCCAGGGCGGCGCCGAGTCCGCGTGCGGCTCCGGTCACCACGACGGTGCGGTCTTGGAGGGGGCTGTCTGTCACCGGTCGGCCCTTTCCTCGGGACTTGGCGGACGGTCGTGGCCGGTCAGTGGCGGTCGCCGGCGCGGTCGCGCCGGGTCAGCGCCCGCTGCGCCCGGGCGAGGCCCGCGAAGCGGTGCTGGCGCAGCGCGGCGCGCGCGGCGTTGGCGCCGGGCGCGCCGTGCACTCCGCCTCCCGGGTGGGCGCCCGCGGAGGCGAGGAAGAGACCGGCCACCGGTGTCTCGGGCCGTCCGGTGCCGGGCACGGGCCGGAAGACGAGTTGCTGGTGCATGGCGGTGGTGCCGCCGTTGATGGCACCGCCCTCCAGGTTGGCGTTCATGGCCTGGAGCGTCGGCGGGGCGAGCACGCGGCGGGCCCGGACCAGCGCGCGGAAACCGGGCGCGAAGCGTTCCACCTGGCGCTCGACACGGTCGGCCATCAGTTCCTGTTCCCTGGCGTCCCAGCTGCCGGTGATGCCCTCCTCGCCCGCGTCGGCGCGGATGTCGTGGGGGACGTGGGTGTAGGCCCAGGCGGACTCGGTGCCGCGCGGTGAGCGGGTCGGGTCCGTGGTCGTCATCTGGCCGAACAGTGAGAAGGGGCGGTCGGGGACCTGCCGCATGGCGATCTGGGCGGCGAACCGGGTCAGCTCGTCGAGTCCGTCGGCGAGGTGCACGGTGCCGGCCCGGGCCGCGTCCTCGCACCGCCAGGGCACGGGTCCGTCCAGCGCCCAGTCCACCTTGAAGGTGGCGAAGTCCCACTGGAAGCGCCGCACGTCGCTGAGGACCTGGTCCGGCAGGTCCACCGGGGCGACGAGCCCCCCGTAGAGGGCGGGTACGGAGACGTCCGCGAGGACGGCACGCCGGGCGCTGACCGTCTCGCCGCCGGCGGTGCGCACGGCGACCGCGCGCCGGTCGCGGACCAGGACCTGTTCGACGCGCCGCCCGCAGCGCAGGGTGCCGCCGCGGGCGCGCAGCCGGTGGACCAGGGCGTCGGTGAGGGCGCCCGAACCGCCGACCGGCACGGGGAAACCGTAGGTCTGTCCGAGCATCGACATCAGCCAGCCGAAGCCGCCGCTGCCGGCCGCCTCGGGCGCGAGGTCGGCGTGCAGGGCGTTGCCTGCCAGGAGCAGTTTGCCGCCCTCTCCGCGGAACTCCTCCTCACCCAGGCGGCGTACGGGCAGGACCAGGGTGCGGGCGAGCCTGAGCCCGCCCGCGCCGCGCAGCCGCAGGGCCAGCCGCGCGGAGGCGCGCACCGGCGGGAAGGGGGTGAACAGGGCGTCCACGATGTCGGCCCGGTAGCGGTCCCACACCTCGTGCAGCCGCTCCCAGGCGGCGCCGTCCCCGGACGCGAAGGCGTCGAGGGAGGCGGCGGTGGTCGTGACGTCGCGGTCGAGGACGGCACAGGTGCCGTCGGTCAGCGGGTGGGCCAGTACGTGGGGCGCGTGGGCCCAGCGCAGCCCGTGGTCCTCCAGCCTCAGCCCGCCGAGCACCGGGGAGGCGGCGGCGAGCGGGTAGAAGGAGCTGAACAGGTCGTTGACGAAGCCGGGGGCCACCTCGCCGTCGTGGCGCACCGCGCCGCCGGGCTCGGGCTGCTCCTCCAGGACCTCGACGCTCCAGCCCGCGTCGGCCAGGAGGTTCGCCGCCACCAGTCCGTTGGGCCCGGCCCCGATCACGACGGCGTCAGGCACGGCCGGTTCCCGGCCGGTACTCCACGGACCCCACCGAGTTCGACGGGTCCGGTCGGCCCCGTTCACCGGCCCGGGACTCGCACAGGTCGGCGAGCCTGGCGAGCATGGCACGGTGCCGCACCTGGATCAGCGCCTCCACACCGACGTTGTGCAGCAGGCCACCGGGACCGCGCAGGGGGTGTTCGTCCACGATCACCAGGCACTGCTCTCCCCAGGGCCGCAGCTCGACGGCGATCCGGGCCGTGCCGAGCCGGCCCGCCTTCGCCTCCAGCTCCAGCTCGGAGCCCGCCACGCAGTGTCTGACCACCGTCTCGTTGTTCAGCCGCAGTGGCCCGAGCCGCACCTCGTACGTGATCGTCGCGCCGACCTCCGGCCATCTGCCGGCCTTGGGCACGGCCTGGGAGGGCCCCACCACCCACTCCACGTACAGGTCGCCGTCCGCGAGGACGTCCCAGACCGCGTCCGGGGTCGCCTGGATCAACCTATGCCGAACCGCCACGCGTGCCTCCCACGTCCAGTGGCCGCCATGTGCCCGTCTTCGCGCGGACGCAGCACTGGGTTCCCCGTCCGCGACCGGCCAACCCAAGCGGAAGGACCCCTACCGCCCTGACATCTGCCAGATACCGGGCGTCCTCGTGCCCGCCCAGCGTCCCGAAGGGGGCCATCGCCCCCTCCGATCCACCACCGGCTCGGCTGTTGCCGGCACAGGAGAAGAGGGCTCATGAGCCGACGATCACTGACGACGCTGCTGGCCGCCGGGGGCGCCGCCGCCGTGCTGGCGCTGTCCACCGTCCCGGCCCGGGCGGCACCGTACTCGGGCGGAAACTACGGCGCCTACGGCATGGAGGGGCAGTAGCCCACCGTTTCCAGCTGTGCGGGGACGTTCGGGCAGGCGGGGGCGACCCGGTACGCGGAGGGGACGGCGCTGACGTACTTCTACTCCGGTACGTGCGGGTCCTTCGCCCGGATCGAGAACTCCCGGGCCAACTGTGCCGCCGTCGTGGAGCGCTCGACTCCGGCGCCGGGCGTGCCGACGGCTGGGCCCCGGAGACCGTCGACCCGGGTATCGACTACGCCTACACGAAGATCGCCAACAACCTGAACGGCCGGGTCTCGCGCACCCGGCTCACCTGTGACGGCCACGTCTGGGCGCAGACCGGCTGGTGCTGAGAGCCCCGCCGCGCCCGCCGCGCCGGCCGCCCGTGAGGGAGGGCCGGCGCGACGGTGCCGGTGTCCCCGCACCGGCACGACGGTCTCCCGTGGACGGGGCGACCGGCCCGGCGCGAAAGCCGCACGGAAAGACACCGCATTGGCATGGACCTGATGACGCGTGCTGGCTAAGCTCGAAACGACCCGTTGAGAGCGCTCTCAGAACGCGGTTGCTCCACCCATCTGTTCCACCCCCACCTTGCTGGAACGACGAAGGGCAACTCCCGTGCGACGCAGCAGACTCAGGCACCTCGGCCTGGCCGGACTCCTCGTGCTCGGCGGCCTCACCGCCGTCGGCACCCTGCCGGCCTCGGCGGCCGACGCCCCCTCCGCCTCCCCCTCCACCGAACAGCCGGCCTCCGCCGGTCTTCTGGACGCCATGCAGCGGGACTTCGGCCTCACCCGGGCCGAGGCCGAGGACCGGCTCGCGGCCGAACGCCGCGCGACCGGCATCGAGCCCGCGGCACGCCGGGCCGCCGGAAACGCCTTCGGCGGCTCCTGGTTCGACGCCGACACCGGACGGCTGACCGTGGCCGTGACCTCGGAGGCGGCACCCTCCACCCTGCGGGCCGTCCGCGCCACCGGTGCGCAGGTCCGCACCGTCGAGCACACCGCACGCCGGCTCGACGCCGCCAAGGCGCGCGTCGACCGCCTCGACGCACCCGCCGGCGTGAGCAGTTGGCGCGTCGACCAGACCGCCAACAAGGTGGTCGTCGACGTGGTCGCGAGCGAGCGTGCTGACAACGATGTCCAGCGCTTCGTGAAACAGGCCCGCGAGGCCGGACCTGTCACGGTGCGGACGGTGGCGTCGGCCCCGCAGACCTTCGCGGCGGGCACCGTCGGCGGCGACCCGTACTACACCGGCAACGTCCGCTGCTCCATCGGCTTCTCGGTGCACGGCGGGTTCGTCACCGCCGGGCACTGCGGGCGGGCAGGAGCGGGGGTCAGCGGCTGGGACCGCTCGTACATCGGCACGTTCCAGGGCTCGTCGTTCCCCGACAACGACTACGCCTGGGTCAACGTGGGCAGCGGCTGGTGGACGGTGCCGGTCGTACTCGGCTGGGGCACGGTCTCCGACCAGCTCGTGCGCGGTTCGAACGTGGCACCCGTCGGCGCCTCGATCTGCCGCTCCGGGTCCACCACGCACTGGCACTGCGGCACCGTCCTCGCCCAGAACGAGACGGTCAACTACAGCCAGGGCGCGGTGCACCAGATGACCAAGACCAGTGTGTGCGCCGAGGGCGGCGACTCCGGCGGCTCCTTCATCAGCGGTGACCAGGCGCAGGGCGTCACCTCGGGAGGCTGGGGCAACTGCTCGAGCGGCGGGGAGACCTGGTTCCAGCCGATCAACGAGATCCTGAACCGCTACGGTCTGACCCTGCACACGGCCTGATCCGGCAGCGGCGGGGAGGGCCGACCGGTCTCCGGCCCGGTCCTCCCCGGCCGCCCGCGACCGGGGTCCCCTCCACGACCACGCCCTTCGGGCGGTTCAGACGTCGCCGGGGCCGGTCCCCGGCTCCGGCGCGCCGAGGCCCGTAGCCGCGGTCAGCCGCCGGTAGGCGGCCCGCGCGTGGACGAGACGGGCCAGCGCGGTGCCGACGAGGGCGGCACCGAGCAGACACGCCAGCCAGACCGGGTCCCGTCGGCCGGTCCAGGTGAGGGTGCCGGCCGGCGGTATGGCGAAGCCGTTGAGGGACAGCCAGCACAGGACGGCCGTACCCGGGGCCGCCGTGAAGCGGGCACAGAGCCCGAGCAGGGCCGCCAGCAGGGAGAGCGCGACCAGGGCGAGGCCCGGACGGCCCGCGCCCACGGTGCCGTTGAGGAGCGCGACCAGGAGCTGCGCGCCGCCGAAGGCCCCCGCCCACACCAGAGGGTCCGCGACCGGCCGGGGAACGGGTCTGGCACCGCTGCCCAGGGGCACCCACTCGATCATGCTGACGGCTCCTTCCGGTCCCGGACCCGTCCGCCCATCTGGCGTCGGACGGCGGCCCTGTGGGCGGATTGTCCCACCGGGAAGCGCCGTGCCATGCCGTCCGGGGGCGAGGACCGGCCACCCACGGCATCACCCCGGCGATGAAGGAAACGAGCCGTGCGTCCAGTGCGGCGCCCGCGGCCTTGGCGTCCGGGATCAGTGCGAACTCCCCGCGGACGCCAGGACGGTGGCGACCTCCGCGGCGAACTCGGAGCCGTAGCGGCTCAGGAGGGGAGGCGCCGCGGCCGACTCGGGGATCCCGGCCGCGGCGCGCCCTGCCGCCCCGGGCGCGGGAGGAATGCGCGCGCCGGGGCCTGAGCGGCGACTTCCCCGGCTCCCCACCGTGACACTGCACCAACCGAGTGATCGTTCGGCTACCGCACCCGGACTGCTGGCCGGACGCCGCGGAGTCAACCGTGCGACCGGCGCACCCGTCCCGGCCGGCACCGGCCACGGACCGGCCGACCTGCCTGCCTGCCTGCCGCCATTCGGTCGGGCTGCCGCCCCTCCGGCGGATCGGGTCCGCGATGGCCACGGCGTGTCCGGGGCGGCGGAACGGTGCGGTCACCGCCAGGACAACGGTCCGCCCGGCCCCGGGGCACGCGCCGGTGACGTACCCGCCGCGGCCGGTGCGCGGGGCGCGGGACGGGCTCAGGACTCGCGGCGGGTCATCGCCCAGGCGATGTCGCGCAGTTGGCGGTAGGCCTCGGCGGCCGGCCGGGCCAGTGACAGGAACCGCAGCGCGACCGCCAGGTGGCGGCGTGCCTCCTCCTCGGCCGCCTGCCGTCCACCGGCCTCCTCCACCAGGTGACGGGCCAGGTCCACGTCGGTCTCCTCCGGCCGGTGCGGTGTGCGGTACAGCTCGCGCAGCCGCTCGGCCGCGGCGCCCGGAGCGGCGAGGGCCGCCACCACCGGCAGGGACTTCTTCCGCGCGGCGAGGTCGGCACCGACCGGCTTCCCGCTGTGCGCGCTCCGGCCCCAGATGCCGAGGATGTCGTCCGTGCACTGGAAGGCGACGCCGAGGTGCCGGCCGAACTCCCGCAGGCCGCCCACCCGGACGGTGTCCGCGCCGGCGAGTACGCCGCCCAGCGCACAGGCACAGCCGACCAGTGACCCGGTCTTGCCTGCGGCCATGGCCAGGTAGTCCGCGACCGAAACCTCGTGCGCCCGCTCGAAAGCGACGTCGTGGCTCTGCCCCTCCACCAGTTCCAGGAGGGTGCCCACGAGTTCCCGCACGGCCGTGCCGGACCGGCCCGTCGGCGCCTGGGCCAGGGTGCGCAGCGCCGCCACCAGCAGCGCGTCCCCGGTCAGTACGGCCGCCGGGGTCCCGAACAGGGACCAGGCGGCGGGCCGGTGGCGGCGCAGCTCGTCACCGTCGATGACGTCGTCGTGCAGGAGTGTGAAGTCGTGGACCAGCTCGACCGCGACGGCGCCGGGCACCGCGGCCGCCGGGTCCGCCCCCACGGCCACCGCCGACAGCAGGGCGAGCGCAGGCCGTACCGCCTTGCCGCCGCCGGACGTGGACGCGCGGGGCGCGCCGTCGGCTTCGCACCAGCCCCGGTGGTACCGGGCCACGAGGCTCTCCGCGGCCGGCAGCGACTCGACCGCGGACCGCAGGGCGGGGGACAGCACGTCCTCCACCCAGTCCAGCCGCGGGAAGGCACCTGTCGGTGCCGAGTCGGTGGTCTGCGACACGTGTTACTCCTCACGATGGCGGGTCACGGGGCTCGTCAGCGCAATCGGACGGCGCTCACGCGCAGGGCGCCGCGCAGGCCGTTCAGCCAGTCAATCGACTGCCGCACCGCGAGGAGCGGCCGGGGCGCCCCACTCGGCGAAAGATCACCGCAGCGGCCCAGCTCCAGGCCCGGGGCCCCGGGCCGGGGGTCACGCCGGTCTCGGGACACCGTCCGCCCCGCCGCGGAGGCGGCGGGGCGGACGGCTTGCGGACGGTCCGTCAGCACGGTGTGGTTGCCATCAACTTCTCGAAGGAAGCCATGCAGTCCGGGCAGTGACGCGCCCGTTCACCGTCGGTTGTCTCCATACGTTCGCGGAGCTGCTGTCCGCACAGTGTGGCCGCGGCCTGTTTGGCCAGCACGTGCCACACCAACGCTCCGCCCGCCTTCTCCGGGCCCACGCACATTTCGTACATGATCGGCCTCCCAGCCTGGACGCCGCTGACACCCTCCAGGAGACACCGGTTCGGCCGTGACCAGTAGCGTGCGGGGGCCATTCGGGTGACGGGTGCCCCGGCCGCCCGGGGCGGTCGCGTACCCGGACGGCTGCAATCGAGCAGCCAACCGGCCCTTCACCGGTGGCCGTGTGACGCGTCGTCGGCGCCGGTGACCGGGGCCGACACGACGGGCGACACGGGCGTCCACCGGGACGGCTCCGCTGACGTAGCGTCAGGTCGTGCGGCGCCGGTGACGGCGGAGCCGCTGTGCGGGCGGGCCGGGATGCGGCGCGGCGGGATGCGCGGGTCCCGCTCCCGGACCTGTTGCTCCAGGCGCGCCGGCCGCACCGCCGGTGCGGGACGGCGCGGTGGTGGACGCGCTCCCCGTCGCGGAGGAGGCGCACGGCCTCCGGGCCCCGGACGGCCGGCGCGGGCCTGCCGGGCAGCCGGGCGGGCGGCACGGAGCCGCCGGTGCTGTCGCGCGTGCTGTCGCGCGTGCGGTCGGGCAGCCGGGCGCAGCCCTCGGCGAGCGGCGCCGGGGTGCGGTCCGGCAGCTGGCGGCGGTGAGCGGCCATGGCGGGTGGGTGCCCCGGGCCCACGGGCGGACACCCGGACCGTCCGAGGGCACGGTCCGCTTGGTCCGCGGGCCCTGTTGACACTTGTCAGGTGCACCGGCGCTCAGGGCGTCCCTAGAGTGCCGAGTGCAGGCCGGTTCCGCCCGGCGGCACCAACGGCACAGCGGGAATCACCACAGGACCGTTCGCCCGTTCACAGGGGCGCGCTCATCGGGGCCAGGCCGCTCCCGCCGCTCCGAGCGGCGGGGGCCCGGCCCTCACCGACGTCTACGTCTGGGCGACGAACGTCAACCTGCGCCAGCAGCCCACCACCGACTCCAACGTGCTCGCGGTCCGCTCCGCCTACTGGCTGGACGCCGTCCGCCAGAAGCGGGGGCAGTACGTGAACGACCCGGCCGTCGGCGGGAACAGCTGGTGAACGCCGTGCAGGAGTTCTCGGGCAGTGACATCGCCCGGGTCAACAACCTGTACCTGAGGGGCGGTGAGAAGATCGCCGGTGTTCCGGACTGCTGACGGGCACCGGAGCACGGACAGGGGGCGGGCCGGGCCACCGGCCCGCCCCGGCGCGTTCAGTACAGCTTGTCGACGGCCGTGACCGTGGTGTCCCTGAAGCCGGCCACTCGGGCGTCCTGGAAGGTTCCCATCTGTCCCCACCGGACGACGGTGACGGTCCTGCCGTCCCGGCCGACCGAGAACAGGCCGATGTCCGAGGCACCCCACTCGGTGACCGTGTGGACGCCGTAGACGTGGGCGCCCTCCTCCACGTCCAGCCGGCCGTAGTACTTCTGCGTGGCGGTGACGCCGGGATTTCGCTCCATCACCTCGCGCGCGCAGCCGGCCAGGTCCGCACGCAGCAGGGCGGCGAACTCACCGGCCCGCCGGGTGCTGCGCTCGACGACCGTCACCTGGAGGGCACCGGTGTCGTACTCGGTCCAGTACCGGCGGTGGGTCGCGGTGGACGGCAGCGCCTCGCCGACACACATCGGCAGCGGGTCCGGCTGCCCGGCGGTGACCGGTCCGGCGTACCAGTCGGAGGCGGGGTGCGGCGGCAGTTCGGCCGGTTCCAGGAAGGCGGGCGGGTCGAAGGCGGGCGGGTCGTCGGACGGTGTCGCGGCGGTCGCCGGGACGGCGGCCAGGGCGACCGCGCCGGCCGTCAGCGCGGTCACGGCGGCGCGGGCTCCTCGGGCACGGACGGGCATGTCTCCCCCATGTCGGCTGGTCGGTGTCGGTCTCGGTGTCGGTGTCGGTCTCGGTGATGCTCTCCTGTACGACACGACACGGCCGCCATGGGTTGCCCTCGTCTAGCCGGCCGCGTTGCCGGTGCGTGTGCGCACCTGCTCCTCCAGGCGCCGCAGGCTGCCGTCGAGGGCGTCGGCCACCGCACGCTGTCCCGGGTCGTGGCCCTCGTCGAAGAACGACAGGTGGACCGTGACCTCGCTGGTCCCGCTGTCCAGTCCGGCGACCTGCAGCCAACCGGCGTAACTGCCCTGGTCGCGGGTGCCCCATTCGAGCCGCAGCTGTTCGGGCCTGGCACTCAGCAGCGCGGAGGTGTCCTGGTCGGTGCGGTCCTCGTGCACGGTGACGGCTGGCGGCTCCTCCGGCTCCACGTGCAGGTCCCGGGGCAGCCAGGTGTCCAGCTGCCCGACGTTCGCGGCCTGGTCGAAGACCTGCTCGGGCCGGGCGGGCATGGTGCGGGAACGCTCGTACTCGGTCATGTGGCACCACTCCTCGTCGTTCGGGTCCTACGGGACTCCTCGTCGTTCGGGTCCCACGGGTTCTGCTGGTCCTACGGCTTCTACGACGTGACGCGTGCCCTCTCCGCCCGGTCCGAAGCGCCTGGCGGCTGAGCGGCCCGGCGGGCGGGCCGGGGCGCGCGGTGCCAGACTGCTGGCAGCGTTCCCTGTCCCGGCGGGTTTCTCGACGAGGGGAGACGAGGTGTCCACGTCAGAGGCGAGCGACATGCTGCTGCTGGAGTTCCTCGCCGACCCGGAGCACCTGACCCTGGACCTGGCCACCGCGGTGGCCCGGTGCGCCAAGGCGCTGGATCTGCAGCACGCCGTGGTCTACCTCGTCGATCTGCAGCAGCGGCACCTCGTACCGCAGACCGACGTGGCGCCGCCCATCTCCGTCGACGGTTCACTCGCGGGCTGGGCCTACCGGACGCAGGCGCTGCGCGTCGAGGAGTCCGACACGGGCGGTATCACGGCGTGGCTGCCGCTGCTGGACGGTGCCGAACGGCTCGGTGTCCTGGGGGTGCACTCGTCGGCGCTCACCGCCGCCACACTGACCCGGGGCCGGGCGCTGGCCTCGCTCCTGGCCATGATGATCACGTCGAAGAGGGCGTTCGAGGACTCTTTCGTCCGGCACACCCGCACCGAGCCGATGCACCTCCCCTCCGAGATGCTCCGCGCCTTCCTGCCTCCTCGCACCATCGGCAACTCGCACGTGGTGTCGACGGCCGTCCTGGAACCCGCCTACGAACTCGGCGGCGACGCCTTCGACCACTCGCTCACCCAGACGACACTGCACGTGTCGGTCGTCGACGCCATGGGACACGACCTCGCCTCCGGGCTGACCAGCGCGGTGGCGCTGGCCGCCTGCCGCAACGCCCGGCGCAACGGGGCCGACCTGCCCGCGCTCGTGCAGAGCGTGGACGACGCGCTGGCCAGGTGGCTGCCGGAGCAGTACGGCACCGCGGTCCTCGCCCAGCTGGAGTTCGAGACCGGACTGCTGCGGTGGGCCAACTGCGGCCACCCGGCGCCACTGCTCATCCGCGGTGACCAGCTGATCGTCGACGCCCTGGAACGGGAGGCCGACCCGCCGATGGGCGCGCCCGCCCAGTTGTCCGCCGAGCCGCGCCGGACACACGAGATGCGGCTGGAGCCCGGCGACCGGGTCCTGCTGTACACCGACGGGGTCACCGAGGCGCGCACCCGCGAGGAGAAGCTGTTCGGGCTCGAACGGTTCGCTGACTACGTCATCCGCGCCACGGCCGGTGGCGAGCTGGCCCCGGAGACGCTGCGACGGCTGATCCACTCGATCCTGGACTCGCAGGCCGGCGGGCAACTGCGCGACGACGCGACGATCCTGATGTTCGAGTGGCGGCCACCGGTCTGCTGACGCGGCCGTTCCAGGTGGTCCGGGCGTCAGACCCGGTGCCCCCGCGCGCGCAGCCAGTCGCGCACGGTGTCCTTGTCGGCCGGGGTGATCCGGACGGGCCCCTCCACGTAGGGGCCCTCGTCCTCGGTGAACCCGGTGTCCGTGATCCTCGCCGTGACCCACGTGGCCAGGTCCTGGGCGGCCCGCTCGGACAGCGTGCCCTGCTCCCAGCCCGTGCGCGCCTCGTCGGCCGCGGCGCGGTCGTGGCGTTCGGTCTCCGCGAGCCACGCCGCCACCAGCCGCTCCACGGTCCCGCTGTCGTCGGTCCCGCTGTCGTCGATGCCGGTCCGCCGCTGCGTGTGCTTGTCGTTCATGCCCACCGGGTGCCCCCCGTCGCCCCGGCTCCCCACCTCCGGGGCACCCGTCGTGTCGGTGGTGACGCGCCGGGTACCCGCAGGGCCGGAGGACGGCCGGCCGGGCCCGTTCCGCGCAAGGCGGCAGCCCGGACATCCGAAAAGGGGACAGCGATGACGCAGCCCGCCGACGACCACGCTCTCGACCAGCGCGCCGGCGTATCCGAACTCCGTCCGTCGACGCAGGGTCCCGGGTCACTCCCCCCGAAGGACGCACCCGGTGAGGACCTTCCGCTCGACCGCAACCAGGCGATCCTGCAGGCGGCCAAGCAGGTGGGCGCGGTCCTGAAACGGAGCGAGCACCCGTTCGCGCTGGCCGGCAGTGTCGCCGTCTACGCCCACGGCGGCACTCAGAACCTTCAGCACGACGTCGACTTCTGCATCCGTCCCGACGACGCGGCGGCCGTCGCCGAGACGCTGCGGGAAGCCGGTCTGGCGGTGTACACGCCCCCCGAGGACTGGCTGCTGAAGGCGGACTGCCTGGGACAACAGGTCGATCTCATCTTCGAGCTGGCCCACGAGCCCGTGGCGACTGAGCTGCTGGCCCGGGCCCGGGTTCTGTCGGTCGACTCGGTGCTCATGCCGGTCCTGGCACCGACCGACCTGCTGCGCGGCCTGCTGGCGGCCTTCTCCGAACACCACTGCGACTTCGGGGCGGTGCTGCCGATCGCCCGCACCCTGCGGGAGAAGATCGACTGGGACGAGTTGCGCCGGGACTGCGGCGACGCCCCGATGCCCGCCGCGTTCTTCTTCATCCTCGAACGGCTGGAGATCATCTCGCCGGCCGGTCCCCCGGCCGCCCCGGCGGCCACCGCCTCGAAGGAGGAGCAGCGATGAGCGACCCTGCCGGCCACCAGGGCCCCGCGGCGAGCGGCCCCGCCTCCGCGGCGGGGCAACCCGAGAACGTCGAATACCGGGTGGCCCACCTGCACGACCGGCTCGCCGCTGAGGAACTCGGTGAACTCGGCGTACGGGCCGAGATCCGGGCCGGGGCGATCGCGCTCACCGGCACGGTGCCCTCGGCGCGGTGCCGCGAGACCGCGCTGCGGATCGCCCGCGAGGCGCTGGCCGGGCTGACCGTGCACACCGACGTCGTGGTGGCGGAGACCACCCGCCCCGACCACGCGGAGGAGCTGTGATGATCCGCGTCGCCGCCGTCGGAGACATTCACATGGGACCCGACAGCGAAGGGCTGCTGCGGCCCGCGTTCGAGACCCTGCCCGACTGTGCCGACCTGCTGCTGCTCGCCGGGGACCTCACCCGGCACGGCAGCCCGGAGGAGGCGCGGGTGGTCGCCCGGGAGGTGCGCGGCCTGCCGGTGCCGGTGGTGGCCGTCCTCGGCAACCACGACCACCACGACGAACAGCCCGAGAAGGTCACCGCCATCCTCCGGGACGCCGGGGTGACCGTGCTGGAGGGCGAGGGGACCGTCGTGGAGTGTGCCGGTGGCCGGGTGGGAGTCGCCGGGGCCAAGGGGTTCGGCGGCGGGTTCGTCGGGCGCAGCGCCGGTGAGTTCGGCGAGCCGGTCATGAAGGAGTTCGTGCGCACCACCCGTCGCTCGGCGGACAGTCTGCACGCCGCGCTGAGGGAACTGGACGAGCAGGACTGCGCGGCGCGGGTGGCCCTGACCCACTTCTCCCCCGTCGCCGACACGCTCGCCGGGGAGCCGCCGGAGATCCATCCGTTCCTCGGCAGCTATCTGCTGGCGGAGGCGATCGACACGGCCGGCGCCGACCTGGCCGTCCACGGCCATGCCCACCTGGGCACGGAGCACGGGATGACGGCGGGCGGAGTGCGGGTGCGCAACGTGGCCCAGCCGGTCATCCGCCGGGCCTTCAACGTCTACCGGCTGGGCGCGGCCTGACCGCCTTCCCGACCGTCAGTTCTGTGCCGGGTCCCGCGTCGTACGTCCCAGGCAGGTGACGTCGTCCGGGTCCGGTCCGGCCGCCTCGACGAGGTGGAAGCCCAGACGGTCGTAGAAGGCCCTGGCCGGTGTGTTGGCCGTCGCCATGACCAGGTGGACGGCCGGAACGGCGCGTTCCCGCAGGGCCCGCCAGAACGTGCGCATCAGGGTCCGGCCGTGTCCCCGCCCCTGCCAGCCGGGCAGCAGGTCGATGTGCAGATGCGCCGGGTAGGCCGCCAGTTCGGGGACCAGCATGCGCTCCGGGTCGTGCAGCAGCCCGGCCATGACCTCGTCCGGGGTGCCGGGCGGGCCGCCCGGCGCCGGGTGGCGCTCCGCGACCCGCGGCAGCCACTTGGCGCGGAACTCCTCGACGAAGCGGGGGGTGTCCGCCGTTCCGAGGATGTAGCCGACCGCACGGCCCGCTCCGTCGTCCAGTACGAAGGCCAGGTCCGGGTCCAGGTGGACATAGGGAGCGGCGAAGACGGCCGGCAGGACGGCGGGGTCGGCGTACACGGGCCTGCTGTCCCGGCCGTTGTGCGCGGTCCGGATGCAGATGTCGTCGAGGGCCGGGGCGTCGGCGGGGCGGTAGGGGCGTACGGCGGCAGTCTGGGTCACCGCAGCATCCTGCCCGCCTGGGAGCGCTCCCACAAGTGGTTCGCTTCGACCGGGGGCGCCCGGGTACTCGGCGCCGGGCAGTGCGACGGGCAGTTGGCGGGAGGCCGGCGATGGAGGATGCGACGGACCGGATCGCGCGGCCGTGGGGCGGCAGGACGCCCTACGGCCGTCACGAGACCTGGCCGGCCCGGGTGGACACGTTCCTGGCGGACGGAGTGGAGCCCGCGGCGGTGCAGCGGTGGGTGCAGTCCGCGTCGATCCTCCACTCGGACGGGGACGCCATGGACATCGCCGTGGCCGACGGCCGGATGGTGGGCGTGCGGGGCCGGGACGTGGACCGTGTCAACCGGGGGCGGCTCGGCCCCAAGGACCTGTTCGGCTGGCAGGCGAACGCCTCCCGCGACCGGCTGACCCGGCCGCTGGTACGGCGCGGCGGGCGGCTGGTGGAGACGGACTGGGACACGGCGATGGACCTGGTGGCCGCCCGCTCGCGGGAACTGCTGGACCAGCGCGGGCCGGGCTCGATCGGCTTCTACACCTCCGGTCAGCTGTTCCTGGAGGAGTACTACACGCTAGCGGTCCTGGCACGGGCCGGCATCGGCACCAACCACCTGGACGGCAACACCCGGTTGTGCACGTCGACGGCCGCGGAGGCACTCAAGGAGACGTTCGGCTGCGACGGACAGCCCGGCAGCTACGACGACTTCGACCACGCCGACGTGATCGCGCTGTTCGGCCACAACATCGCCGAGACCCAGCCCGTGCAGTGGATGCGGCTGCTCGACCGTTTGGAGGGGGCCGACCCGCCGCGCCTGCTGTGCGTGGACCCGCGCCCCACCCGCGTCGCCGAGCACGCCGCCGTACACCTCGCACCGCGCGGCGGCACCAACGTGGCCCTGCTCAACGCGCTGCTGCACGAGACGATCCGGCACGGGAGGATCGACCACGCTTTCATCGCCGCGCACACCGTCGGCTTCGAGGAACTGTCCGCCCGGGTCGCCGACTGCACGCCCAAGTGGGCTGCGGAGATCTGCGACGTCCCCGCCGCCCGGATCGAGGAGGCGGCCGAACTCGTCGGCACCACCGACGCGTTGGTCTCCACGGCCCTCCAGGGCGTCTACCAGTCCCACCAGGCCACCGCCGCCGCGGTCCAGATCAACAACCTCCATCTGATCCGCGGCATGCTGGGCCGCCCCGGCGCCGGCCTCCTCCAGATGAACGGCCAGCCCACCGCCCAGAACACCCGCGAGTGCGGCGCCAACGGCGACCTCCCGGGTTTCCGCAACTGGCAGAACGACGCTCATGTCGCCGACCTGGCCAAGGTGTGGAACGTCGAGCCGGAGACCATCCCGCACTTCGCCCCGCCGACCCACGCGATGCAGATCTTCCGGTACGCCGAGCAGGGCTCGCTGCGGATGCTGTGGATCAGCGGCACCAACCCCGCCGTGTCGATGCCCGAACTGTCCCGCGTCCGCTCGGTCCTGACGCGGGAGCGGCTGTTCACGGTCGTACAGGACCTCTACCTGACGGAGACGGCCCAACTGGCCGACGTCGTGCTCCCCGCGGCGACCTGGGGCGAGAAGACCGGCGCGCTCACCAACGCGGACCGCACGGTGCATCTTTCCCAGAAGGCGGTGGAACCGCCCGGCGAGGCCAAACCCGACCTGGACATCTTCCTGGACTACGCACGGCGCATGGACTTCCGGGACAAGGACGGCGGCCCGCTGATCACCTGGGACGACCCCGAGTCGGCGTTCGAGGCGTGGAAGCGGTGCAGCGCGGGCCGTCCCTGCGACTACACGGGCCTGTCCTACGCCAAGCTGCGCGACACCAGCGGCATCCAGTGGCCCTGCGACGAGCGGGCGTCCGAGGGCACCGCACGGCTCTACACGGACGGCATCGACTGGGCCCACCCGGACCTGTGCGAGAGCTACGGCAAGGACCTGGAGACCGGGGCGTCCCAGGAGGTCGTGGAGTACCGCTCCCTCAACCCCGGCGGCAAGGCGATGCTGAAGGCCGCCGCCTATCTGCCGCCGCACGAGGAGCCGGACGAGCAGTACCCCTTCCAGCTCACCACCGGCCGGACGATCTACCACTTCCACACCCGTACGAAGACCGGGCGGGCGCCTCAGCTCAACGACGCCGCCCCGGACGTGTGGGTGGAGATCTCCACCGGCGACGCGGAACGGCTCGGCCTCGGCGAGGGCGACCTGGTCGAGGTCGCCGGCAGGCGAGGCTCGCTGCGCGGTCGACTGCGGGTGACCGGTATCCGCGCGGGACTGCTGTTCGTGCCGTTCCACTACGGCTACTGGGACACCGAGGGCGGGTCGGGGCCGGGCCGGGACACTTGCGGACGGGCCGCCAACGAGACGACCGTCACCGACTGGGATCCGGCCTCCAAGCAGCCGCTGTTCAAGACGGCCGCGGCCGCGCTCACCCTCGTGGAGCGCGGTGACGGCCGGCCGTCCCCGGCACCGACCACCACCGCGTCGGCGCCGGTCACCGACGGCGCCTTCCGGCCCACGGCGGGCGGAGCGGCGGCGCGCACGACACAGGAGCCCGCCGAGTTCCCGCACGGCCGTGAGGAAGGCGCCCAGTGAACGGCATCACCCTGACCCTGCGTACGCTGCACCGCGGCGAGCGGCACCTGGCGCACGACCTGGTGACCGTCGCCGAGCGGCACCGTACCGAGCACGAGGTCCACCACGTCGCCACCGACCTCGCCCGCTGGTCCCGCGAGCACATGCGACGGCTCGCCGAGGCAGCCGCACAGCACGGGGCGAGGCTGGGCGATCCGCCGGACCACTCCTCGGACGGCGTCTTCGCGACGCTGCGGAAGAAGGCGTCCGAGGCGGTCGTACACCGGCCGGAACCCGGCCTGCTCCTCCTGCGCGACCTGCGGGAGCTGCACGTCGCCGCGGCCGAGAACTCACTGCACTGGGAGATGCTGGCCCAGGCGGCGCAGGCGAAGAGGAACAGCGAACTGCTGGGGCTCGCGTCCTCCTGTCACCCTCGGACACTGCGCCAGATGCGCTGGACCAACACCATGATCAAGAACCTGTCGCCTCAGATCCTCACCAGTCTGTGACCTGCGCGTTCCCTGCCCGGCGCGGTGCGGTGAAGCGCCGGACGGGGGACGGGCGCCGAATGGCGCCGACGGGTCCGGGCACCTGATGATCCTTGTAGGCGCCCCACCCCTTCACCCTTGTTCACCCTTGGAGAGAGCGAGACAGCGTCATGAGTCTTCTGCGTCTGGTCGGCCGTCCCATGCTCGCGTCGATGTTCGTCGCGGGTGGTCTGCAATCGCTGCGCAGGCCCGAGGACGTGGCCCCGGCGGCCGAGCCGATCGTGCGGCCGGTGGCCGATCGCGTGCCGGTCCTGCCGGACCGCACCGAGCAACTCGTACGGCTCAACGGCGCCGTACACGTGGTGGGCGGGATCATGCTCGGAATCGGCCGCTGCCCGCGGCTGGCCGCGCTGGCCCTCGCGGCGACGCTGGTCCCCACCACGCTGGCGGCGCACCGGTACTGGGACGCTGAGGACCCGTCCGACCGTGCCCAGCAGCGCATCCACTTCCTCAAGAACCTGTCCATGATGGGCGGGCTGCTGATCGCGGCCGACGACACGGGCAGCGCGCCCTCGTTGCTGTGGCGTGGCCGGCACGCCGCCCACGACCTGCGCCACGACGCCCACTTGGTGCACCGCTCGGTCCGGGCCGCGGCCCGCCCCGCGGTGCGGGCGGGTGGCGTCCGGGCCAGGGTGGGCATCTGAGCCGGGGGCCGAACGGGCGTTAGCGCGCCGCGTGTGGGGGGACCCGATGCCCGTGGCGGGACGGTTCCGTAACCGCCACGAACCATGCTGGAGGTGGAACATGGGACACGGAGGAAACGTCATCGACGAGCTGACGACCGATCACCGTGAGGTCGAGGAGCTCTTCGGCAAGATCGAGGCACTGCCGTCCGGCCACAAGGACCGCAAGCTGTACGCCGATCAGGCCACGATCGAGCTGATCCGGCACTCGGTGGCGGAGGAGGCGTATCTCTACCCGGCCGTTCGCGAGCACGTGGCGAACGGGGGTGCCCTCGCGGACAAGGAACTCGAGGACCACGCCGGAGCCGAACAGATCATGAAGGATCTGGAGGGCTGCGCGGCGGACGACGCCGAGTTCGACCGGTTGATCGGCATGCTGATGAGCGAGATCCGTGAACACGTCGCCGACGAGGAGGACAACCTCTTCCCACGGCTCCGCGAGGCGTGCCCCGCGGAAGCCCTGGACCAGTTGGGCGACAAGGTCCGCCAGGCGAAGAAGACGGCGCCGACCCGACCGCACCCGGCCGCCCCGGACAAGCCCCCGATGAACAAGCTCCTCGCCCCCGGCGCGGGAATGGTCGACCGGGTGCGGGACGCGATGTCGGGCCGGGGCAAGTCCGACTGAACGACAGTGCCGGCACCACGTGGGAGGGGCCCGTCGCCACGGCGACGGGCCCCTCCCACGTCGCATGTCTCGTGCCGGTCACTTCGCGCGTGCCGTGCCGGTCACGTCGCGCGTGCCGTGCGGCGAGCGCCCTCACGCCCACCACTCCTCCGTCTTCTCGTCGGGCCTCTCCTCCGTCCCCCCGGCAGTCGTCCGCACGGCCGCCGTCGGGAACGGCTCGGGCCGTCCGCGGAGGGCTGCGACGGTGCGTTCCAGGCCGTCCTGCCAGGTGACGCTCGGCAGCCAGCCGAAGATCTCGCGGGCGAAGCCGGTGACCGGCCGGGGTTCGGCGCGCCCGTCCCCCGAGTCCTCGACGAAGGTCAGCGGTGAGTCGGAGCCGGTCAGGCCGATCACCAGGCGGGCGATCTCCGCGGCCGTGGGTTCCTCGTCGCCGCCGATGTCCACGGGCCGTACCGAACGGCCGGACGCGACCCGCAGGATGCCGTCGACCATGTCGTCGACATAGCAGAGGGGATGCGTCCGGCTGCCGTCCCCGGCGACCGTGACGGGCCGGCCGGACAGGGCCTGCTCGATGACGGCGGCCGGTGTCCCCCCGCCGTCCGTGCGCATGCCGGGCCCGTAGCCGGTGAACAGCCGGACGATCCCCGCGTTCGAGCCGTGGGCGCCCGCGTGCGCGGCGACCAGGGCCTCGGCGAACCGGACGGCCTCGGCGCGGACACTGTGGGGGCCGACCGGGTCGGCGCCGTCCGCGGTGCCACCGCGGCGGGCGTCGGGGCACACCGGCGGCGACGAGGCGAGCAGGAACCGGGCGTCGTCCCGGTCGGCCACGGCCAGCGCGGTACGGGTGCCGAGGCTGCCGGCGTCGAGGACCTCCACCGGCCGGTCCGGCCAGGCTGCCGGGGACGCGGGTCCCGCCAGGTGCAGGACGAGGTCGTAGGGGCCGGTGAGCGCCTCCGCTGAGCCGGGTGCGGAGATGTCCCGTTCCAGGAAGCGGAAGCCGGGGCGGCCCGCCAGGTGGGCCACCTTCTCGGCCCGCCCCGTGGAGAGGTTGTCCAGGCAGTCGACCTCGACTCCCGAGTCGAGCAGTCGGGTGCACAGGTGGGAGCCGAGGAATCCCGCACCTCCGGTCACCAGGGCACGGGCCCAGGGCGGGCGGACCTCCCCGCGCGGGCTGGACAGCGCCATCGGCATCATGAGGACGACCTTTCTCCCTCGGCGAGGCACTGACGGAGTACTCACGGAGCACTCACGGAGTGCTGAAAACGTGCCCCGAGTGCCCCACCGGGCCGTTCACATGCTCTGACGCCTGCCGTCGCCCGCCGTACCCCCGCCCCCAGGCGCCGGTGGAGCCCACCGTGCAGAACCTGCTGATCGCGCGGATCACCGGCTCGGCCGCCGCGACGGGTCCTTCGATGTCGGTCCATACCGCGCCCGCGCCGCTGATCAGCGTGTTCGGCGGTGCGGCCCGGCCGGGCGCGGGATCAGGCGACGAGGGCCTGGCCCGGATCCAGTCGGGCCACGAGCTGGGCCTGGTGCAGGCCGGCGATGGGAGCGAGGAGGTCGGGGTGACGCAGCAGAGCCGCTGCCCGGCGGTCGTCCTCGTCGGGCGCGAGCAGGCGGCGGAACTCCACCGGCCCCCCGGGCGGGGAGCCGCCCCCGGCCAGCGCCGCCACGGCCGGCGCGGCGAGTGCCGGGTCGGTCAGCAGGCAGGCCGCCCAACTGGCGACGACCTCGTCCACCCAGGTCCGCCAGGCCTCACCGTCCGGTCCGGCGGGCGCCGCCCCGTCCGCACCGGTGATCCAGTCGAGCCGGGCGGCGCCTCCGGGGCCCGCGACGCCAAGGAGCGCCACGTCCATCGGGGTCGGATAGCGCAGCCGGGCCGCGACCGTCACGGCCTGCCGGGCCTGCACCTCGCACAGGGCGCCGGCCAGTGCGCCACCGGACGCCGGATAGGCGCGGGTGAGCCACTGGGCGGTCGCCGCGATGACGGGGGAGAGATCTGTCTGCACTGCCGGGCCGTCCGAACTGCTCGTCGTGGGAAACGCCGGTCCGGGAAGACGGTAGCCCGCGGCGCACCGCGCGGAACATGGCCCGGCTCTCGTCCACGGCGTGGCCTCGGCCACAATCGGGCGGCCGGGCCCGGCATCGTCACGGCGCCCGGCCGACCGTCCCGTCACTTGAGCCCCCTCCTTACCCGGGGGTGCGACCCTGGGCCGCGTCCGCCGATCACCGGGTTGGTGCCCGGGCCACCGGTGGGGAGGAGAAGTCCTGAGTAACGCCATCCTTTCCGAGGCCGTCCCGGTCGTCCTGCTGCTGGGCGTCCTGGCCTTCGCCGTGCTCCGTCCCCGGGGCCTGCCGGAGGCGGTGGCGGCCGTGCCCGCCGCCGTGCTCGTCGTGGCGCTGGGCACGGTCACTCCGCACCGGGCGTGGGAGCAGACCCGCACGCTGCTGCCGGTCGTGGCCTTCCTCGCGCTGGTGCTGATGCTGGCGTACCTGTGCGCGAAGGAGGGCCTGTTCGAGGCCGTCGGCGCGGCCGTGGCCCGCCGGTGCGGTGGCAGTCCGCGGCGGCTGCTGGCCGGGGTGTTCGCCGTGGCCTGCGCGGTCACGGCGGTGCTGAGTCTGGACGCCACCGCCGTACTGCTCACGCCCGTGGTCCTCGCCACCGCTTCCCGGGCGGGTGCCAGGGCCCGCCCGCACGTGTACGCCACGGCGCATCTGGCGAACTCCGCCTCGCTGCTCCTGCCGGTCTCCAACCTGACCAACCTGCTGGCGTTCGCGGCCAGTGGGCTGACCTTCACCCGGTTCGCCGCGCTGATGGCGCTCCCCTGGCTCGCCGCGATCGCCGTCGAGTACGCCGTGTTCCGCCGCTTCTTCCGCGCGGACCTGGCCGAGCCCGTACCCGCCGCCCCCACGCGCGTCGGTACGGTACCGGCCGGCTCCGCGCGGGCCGCTCCGGTGCCCGCGAAGGCGCCGGGCGCCCCCGGTGCCTCTCCGCCCGTGCCGGACGCGCCGCCCGTGCCCACCGTGCCCCGTTTCACCGTGGTCGTCGTGGCCCTGACCCTGGCCGGGTTCGCGGTGGCCTCGCCGGCCGGGCTGGACCCCGCGTGGGCGGCGCTCGGCGGTGTCCTGGTGCTCGGTGGGCGGGCACTGGCCCGGCGCCATGTCACGCCCCGGGACTTGGCGGGCGCCGCGTCGCCGCTGTTCTGCCTGTTCGTGGTGGCCCTCGGCATCGTGGTGCAGGGTGTGGTGGCGGGCGGTCCGGCCGCGGGGCTCGGGCGGCTGCTGCCGGACGGGGACTCGCTGCCGGCGCTGTTCGGGGTGGCGGCGGTGGCCGCGGTGCTGGCCAACCTCGTCAACAACCTGCCGGCCGTGCTCGCCCTGCTCCCCCTGGCCGCGCCCGCCGGGCCGGGCCAGGTCCTCGCCGTGCTGATCGGTGTGAATCTGGGCCCCAACCTGACCTATGTGGGTTCGCTGGCGACCCTGCTGTGGCGGCGCGTCCTGCACCGGCACGGCGTCGAGGTGGAGCTCGGCCGGTTCACCCTGCTCGGGATGCTCACCGTGCCGGCCACGGTCGTCGCGTCGACGGTGGCCCTGTGGGGGACGCTGCGCCTCACCGGCATCTGACGGCCCGGGCGCCGCCCCGCGCCGGGCGTCCGCTCACTGGGTCGCCACGACGATGCAGCGCCGCAGCTCCTCCACGGCCTCCGGAGCGCCCTCGGTGGTCGCACCGCCGTCCCCGTCGGCGTCCGCCCGGTTCCACAGCGCCCGCAGCACGCCCTCCGGGGAGCCGCTCAGCGTCACGTCGGCCGTGCCGTCGCCCGCGCCGTCCGTGACGGTGAACCCGCCGGGGCCGGTCCGCACCCGCCACGCCGCTTCGTCACCGGCCCGCACCAGGAACGTACGTCCCGGCGAGCCGTCCAGGATCTCGGCGAAGTAGTCGCCCCACTCCGCCACGGAGCACGCCGCCGCGGTCACCGCGTTCCGGTGCCCTCGCGCACGGGGCGCGCCCACCGGGCTGTGGCTCACCAGGCTGTGCTGGGCACCGCGGGACGACGGACCGCCTCGGCCGCGTCCCGCAGGTGCAGGGCGACGGTGATCAGGGCGCGGAGCGCGGAGGGCCGCAGGCTCTGGGCGCTCTCCGCGGCCAGCACCAGCAGGCATCCCGCGGCCTGCTCGACGACCGGCACGGAGAAGGCGAAGTCGTCGCCGTCGGCGCCGCGGAACGCGCGCCAGGGCGTGGCGGCACCGTCGATGGCCTTGTGCACCGCCTGCTCCAGGTGCTGTGCGGCCTGCCGGCACAGGGGGGCGGGCAGGGTGATGGTGCGATGGAACGCTGAACTGGTCATAGTCCCACTGCTCCCCCGCGCCCGGGGTGTTCGATCGGCGTACCGGACGGTATTCACCAGGTCGGCGGCAGCGGGCCCCGGTTCGGCCGCGGCGGGTCGCGGCCCGTGCCGTGGCCGGGTGCCGGACGGACTCGGAACGGTCCCGGTCCGGGCCGCGGCGGGCCCCCGGACACACCCGCAACCGTCCCGACCCAAACCGCGCCAGCCCCCGGACACACCCCCAACCGTCCTCGTCGGCCGTGGCGGGTCCCGGACGGCCGCGGTGCGCTCCTCGTCGGCCGCGGGGTGGAGGTCCTAGGCTCGTGGGCATGTCTCCCACCACCTCGTCCTCGGCCGCCGCGTCCCGGTTCACCGGCCGGGCGGTGACCGGTGAACGCCCGCTGTCCGGGTCGCTCACCGAAGTCGCCCTCGATGACGGCCGGACGGTGGTGGTCAAGGTCGCGGACGGCCCCGGTGCGGCGCGGGCCGAGGCCGCGGGGCTGCGCTGGCTGGCCGACGCGGGCACGGTGCGGGTCCCGGCGGTGCACGGTGTGGACGAGCACCGGCTGGTCACCGAGCGGGTGGCGCGGGGGCCGGCGGGTGCCGCGGCGGCGTTCCGGTTCGGCCGGGACCTCGCCGGGCTGCACGCCGCCGGGGCGCCGGCGTTCGGTGCCGCGCCGCCCGGCGGGCCCGAGGAGGCGTACATCGGGCTCGCCCCGATGCGCAATGTCACCGGTGACGACTGGCCGCGCTGGTACGCCGCTCACCGGGTGCTGCCGTACCTGCGCCGCGCGGTCGACGCCGGCACCGTCCGGGCGGCCGAGGCGGCCGGTGTCGAGCGGGTCTGCGAGCGGCTCCCCGAGCTGGCGGGGCCCCCGGAGCCGCCCGCCCGGTTGCACGGGGACCTGTGGAACGGCAACGTGCTGTGGGGCGCCGACGGGCACGTCCACCTGATCGACCCGGCCGCGCACGGCGGCCACCGGGAGACCGACCTGGCGATGCTGCGCCTCTTCGGCTGCCCCCACCTGGACCGGGTCCTGGCGGGCTACGAGGATGCGGCGCCGCTCGCCGACGGCTCGGTAGCCCGCGTCGGCGTGCACCAGCTCTTTCCGCTGCTGGTGCACGCCGTGCTGTTCGGGCGCGGCTACGCCGAGCAGGCCCTCGGGGCGGCCCGGGAGGCACTGCGGCACGCGGGGTGAGCACCGTACGGGCCGACGCATCGGGGTGCATGCCCCATCACGTGCCCGTCGGCGGTCCCGTCGGGCCGCATGTCCCATGGGGACATGTGCGACGACCGGGGCGTGCGCCCGGCCGTAGTCGTCGACGCCGCCGCCGGAGTCCTGATCGCCGCCCCGCGTCTGTGGGCGCGCGGCGGCGAGGCGCACGCGGGAGCGGCGGACCTCGCCGCCCTCGTGGAGAGGCCTACGACGACGCCCTGGTCTCGGAGGCCGCGGCCGCGACCCCCGACCGCACCACCGAAGAGTGAGAACAGCACCCCGGCACCCCGGCACCACCGCACCCTCGCCGCCGCGCCCACCGACCACGCCCGCCGAGTTCACCCGCACCGCCCTCGTCACCGGCGCCGCGTTCGGCATCGGCCCGGCCACCGCCCGCGGGATCGGTGCCGGCGGCGCGGGTGTCGTCAGCGCCGACTGTCCACGAGCGGCAGCGAGCGGGCAAGGTCAGCGGCCGCGCGGTGATCCTGCCCCGCGGCTGAGCGTCCGCCCGTCCCGGTGTGCCGAACCTTGCCGAGGAGGCGCGACCGGTCCCCCGTTCCGGTCGTGCCCCCCGGCCCGTCGAACCTACGTGGACGGCTGCGCCGTTGTGAATCGTGTCCATGCCCGCTACCGGGGCGTAATGACTCACCCGTGCACAGGTGCGTCCGGATGGCCCGGTTTCGTCCCGTGCAGGAGCGGTTGGCCGAGGTCTCCGGCCACCAGGTGGGCCAGCACGACCTCGTACAGGTCGCTGCCCGCGGCGAGCAGTTGGCGTTCGAGGACGGGCTCCGCGCTGCGGACGTGCTCGCGGACGGTCTGGGCGTGCACGCCGAGCTTCTGGGCGGCACGCTCGGCGTTGCCGCCGACGGCGATCCAGGTGCGCAGGGTGCGCCGCAGGTCCCGGCCGTCCGGGTCGAGGCGGCCGAGCAGGCCGGCGGCCCAGGAGCGCAGCGCGGGCCCGGACAGCAGGTCGCCGAGGCGGGCCGCACCGGGCCGCGCACCGACACCGGGCGGGGGCTGGGCGAGGCCGACCTCGGCGTTCAGGGCGAGGTGCACGGCGGCGCGGACGGTCAGGTCGGCGAAGTCCGTGCCCAGCAGTCCCTCGACCCGGTCCATGCGGGCGCGGACCGTGTTGCGGCTGACCCCGAGGATCTTCGCCGTGTTGACCGCGGTGAACTCCAGACCGAGCCGGGTGGTGGCGAGGAGTTCGGCGCGGGTGGGGTGGGACAGGGTGTCCAGCGGGCTCAGTACACGGGCCGTCCAGTCGTGCAGGGCCGCGGGGTCCATCAGACGCTCGGGGCGGGTCCGCTCGGCGTACACGGCCGCCTGGTCCGGACGGAACCGGGCGACGGCCAGGGCGCTGACGGCCTGTCCGTACGCGGCGGCGGTGCGGGCGAGGTCCTGCCGGGCGCTGCCGCCCACGAAGACGCCGGGGAAACGGCCTACGAGGGTGCGCAGTTCGCGCCCGGCCGCGTCGCGGGGAGCGAGGACGATCACGTGTCCGTCCATCGCCGGGCACCGCACGACCAGCGCCCGTTCCCCCGTCAGCGACAGGCACTCCTCGGCGAGGCGGTCCCGTTCACGGGGGCTGCTCTCCACGACGTACACACACGCCGTGTCGGTGTCGAGGAGACCCGGCCAGAGTCCGGCGGCCACGCGGCGGGCCGAGACGGTGTCCTCCACCATCAGCAGCTGCAGGATGGCCAGGCGCAGGTCGGAGGTGGCCCGCCGCAGCCGGTGCCCGGCCGCGCTCGACTCGTGGCCGGCCAGCAGCAGCTCCATCACCTGGGCCGCGTGCGTGACGATGTCGGAGACGCGCCGGTCGAACGGCTGCTCGCGCGCCACCGCGAGGACGGCGGCCGGCGCCGGGTGGGACCGATCCACGCGGACGAGCCGCAGATGGCGGCCCCGGTCCTCCAGCGCGGCGGAGGCGATCCGGCCGGAGGTGATGTCGGCGATCAGGTCCTCGTCCAGCGGGATACGGGTGCCGGCCAGCAGCGGGCCGGGGCCGGCCTGCAGCGAGACGGCCGCGTGCGCCGTGCCGGCGAGCCAGGCCACGACCCGGTTCAGGTCGCGCCCGGCCGGCCGCAGGTGCTCAAGCAGTTCCTCCGCCCATCCCACGCGCTCACCGGCCCCGGATGTCCGCTGCCCTCTCCCGTACTCTCGGCCCGCCACGTCGGCCTCTCCTCGTCTCGCCCCGGCCCGAGCCCGAGCCCGAGCCGGGGACGTTACCTCATGGCCCTACCCGGAGCCCTCCCGGCGGGAGCGGAAGGCCGGCGGGGGCACACCGGGCTGCCGGCCGGAAGGGTCGGACGGGGCTGGTGCCGCCGGACGGTGGCGGGCCTGTCGGACGGGGCGGGCGAGCGGGCATAAGCTCGGTGAATGGCGAAGTACTTCGACGTGCACCCCGACAACCCCCAGCCGCGCAGCATCGCCCAGGTCGCCGACAGCGTCCGCTCCGGCGCGCTGATCGCGTATCCGACGGACTCCTGCTACGCGCTGGGCTGCCGGCTGGGCAGCCGCGACGGGACCGACCGCATCCGGTCGATCCGGCAACTGGACCACCGGCACCACTTCACCCTGGTCTGCCAGGACTTCGCGCAGCTCGGTCGGTTCGTGCAGATCGACAACGACGTGTTCCGGGCCATCAAGGCCTCGACCCCCGGCAGTTACACCTTCATCCTGCCGGCGACGCGGGAGGTGCCGCGCATGCTCCAGCATCCGAAGAAGAAGACCGTGGGCGTGCGCATCCCCGACCACGTCGTCACCCAGGCCCTGCTCGCCGAACTCGGTGAGCCGCTGCTGTCCAGCACGCTGCTGCTGCCCGACGAGGAGGAGCCGATGACCCAGGGCTGGGAGATCAAGGACCGGCTCGACCACGTGCTGGACGCGGTCATCGACTCCGGGGACTGCGGCACCGAGCCGACCACGGTCGTCGACTTCTCCGGCGGCGAGGCGGAGATCGTACGGCGGGGCGCGGGCGACACCGCCCGGTTCGAGTAGCGGACCAGGACGACACCTCCGCGTACGACCCGGAGGCGACCGAGCGGCACTGGGCGGCACTGCTCGACCTCCTGAAGCGGACGTGGTGAACCGGGCGCCCCGAAGCGGCCGGGCCGGGAAGGGAGCCGGCGGCCCGTCGGCGGCCTCTCCCCTCCTCCAGCCCCCGGCCCGGGCGTTGTTACCGTGCCCGGGTGTCCAACTCCTCACGTGATTCCGCCGAAGGCGCCGGCTGGGGCTCCGCCGAGCGCGGCGCCTATCGAGCGCTCATGCCGCAGCACACCGAAAAGCTGTCCTGGCTGAGCCCGAGAACCCTGTGGACCGCCCGCAACGGCATGCTGGCCTCCTGGTTCGGGGACCCCACGGGCCGGACCCGCTCCCGCTGGGTGGCGCAGCGGGCGGCGGCCGGGGCGCCGGCCGACAAGGTGATCCGGCGGGCGGACCCGGACCGGTTCTCCTTCCTGGTCATCGGCGACACCGGGGAGGGGGACGACCCCCAGTACGCCGTCGTGCCCGGGCTGCTGAAGGCCGGCGGGGACACCCGGTTCGCCGTCCTCGCCAGCGATGTGATCTACCCGGTGGGCAGTGCCGACGACTACGGCACGAAGTTCTTCCGCCCGTACCGCGACTATCAGGCGCCCATCTACGCGATACCGGGCAACCACGACTGGTACGAGGACCTCGACGGCTTCATGCGCGTCTTCTGCGACGACGCCCCGCCCCTGCCGCCCGAACCCGCGCCGCGCCCCCTCACCCGGGCCCGGCTGCGGTCCCTGTTGTGGCACCGTCCCCGCCCGCGGGACGGCCGGCACCTGGACGAGGCCCGCAGGCTGCGCCCGGCCCCCGCCCAGCAGGCCGACCAGCCCGGACCGTACTGGGCCGTCGACGCCGGTCCGGTGCGGATCGTCGGCATCGACACGGGGCTGCTGGGCACGCTCGACGCCGAGCAGGGCGCCTGGCTGAGCGAGGTGTCCGCCGGTCCCCGGCCGAAGATCCTGGTCACCGGATCGCCCCTGTACGTGGACGGCGAGCACCGTCCGTGCCCGATCGACGGCGGCGGCACGGTCGACGACATCGTGCGCGACCCCGCCCACCACTACGTCGCGGCGATCGGCGGCGACATCCACAACTACCAGCGCTATCCGGTCGACGTGGACGGCCGCACCGTCCAGTACGTCGTCGCGGGCGGCGGCGGCGCGTTCACGCACGCCACGCACACCATCCCGCGCGTCTCGGTGGCCGGCGTCACCGAGGACGACTTCCGCTCCTATCCGCTGCGCGGCGACTCCCTCGCCTTCTACAGCGCCCTCTACGGCCGCCGACTCGGGCTGCGCCGCCTCTTCACCCTCACGGAGGCGGAGGCGACGGCCGTGATCGCCGAACGCCTCGGCATCCGCACCGGCCGCGCCCCGGGGAGCGACGCCCGGGTCACCCGGCGCACCCGGCTGGTCGCCGGGCTGCTCGGCACGGCACTGCGGCCCGGGCGTCGCAAGCGGTTGCGGCTGCCGGTGCGCAAGACCTACACGCAGGTGTTCTCGCCGGGTTCGGCGACCTACAGCCCGCCCTTCTTCAAGTCCTTCCTGCGGCTGGACGTCTCGCCGGAAGCGGTCCGGCTGCGCTGTTACGCGGCCACCGGCAACCGGGCGCAGGAGGAGGACCCGCCGGTCGAGGACGAGGTGACGATCCCGCTCGGCTAGGCCCTGTCGTCGAACTCCCGTCTGCCCGGCGGCGTCATGCACGCACTCTCGCCGTACCGGGCTCCGACCCGAGTACATCCCGTACGAGGCGCGGGACCCGGCACGCCGAGATCACGCACCTGACGCCGCGGGGGCCGCCCTCCGGGCGACGACGCGAGTTGGACGACAGGACCTAGACCAGCCGTCCGGGCCGGGCCCGGCTCACCAGTGTCCCGCCGCACTGCCGACGAGCGGTTCGGACGGGGTGCCGTCGACGCCCGCCGGTACGTCGCCGGTGAGCATCACCCGGTGCATGGTCCGACGGTGGTCGAGGTGGGCGTTGTCGCCGGGAGCGAGGTGGATGGTGGCCCGGTTGTCCCAGAAGGCGACGCTGCCCGGCTCCCAGCGGAAGCGGACGGTGTACTCGGGGCGGGTGGCCTGTTCGAGGAGCAGTTCGAGGACGGCCGTGCTCTCGGGGCGGGAGAGGCCGGTGATCTGCTCGACGTAGTAGCCGTTCACGTACAGCACCCGCTCCCCCGTCTCCGGGTGGACGCGCACCAGTGGATGCACGGTCGCGGTCTGGTGGTCGAGCAGATGCCGGACGTAGGCGTCGTCGCCGGGCCGGGGCTGGTAGCCGACGCCGAGGCGGTGTTCGGCGCGCAGTCCGTCGACGAAGGCGCGCATGGGGGCGGACAGTCCGGCGTAGGCGGCGGCGAGGTTCGCCCAGGTGGTGTCGCCGCCGTAGGGCGGTACCGTCTCGGCGCGCAGGATGGTGGCGGCCGGCGGGTCGACGCGGGCGCCGTGGTCGCAGTGCCAGCCGCGCAGCAGTGTGTGGCGCCGGCGCCGCAGCCACTCGTCGTGCTCCATCCCGAACCGCCCGCCCAGTTCCAGCCGGTCGGCGGTCGTCTCGATCTCCGGGAAGCCGGCCGGTGACGCCTTGCCGCGCCGGGGCAGGACGACCGGCTCGCCGAAGAGGCGGGCGAACGCGACATGGCCGGCGTGGTCGAGGCGCTGGCCGCGGAAGAACACCACCTTCCAGCGCAGTACCGCCGCCCGTACCGCCGCGACCTGCGCGGCGTCGGGGCCCGCCGCCAGGTCCACGCCGCGGATCTCGGCGCCGATGTGCCCGGCGACGGGTCGCACCTCGATCCCCGCCGCCGCGGCCGCTCTGCGTTCCGCCGTCGCCGTGTCCGTCGCACTGTCCCTCGCGCTGTCCCTCGCGCTGTCCTTTGCCCTGTCCGTCGTCATGCGGAGATCGTGGCAGACGCTCCGCCGCGTCGTCCGGTTGATCACCGGCCCGCCGGTGGGCGAGGCTGGAGGGGCGGCACACCGCCGCGCACAGTCGAGGGAAGGTCCCACGGTGATCAGCATCCCGGCGTACACGCTCAACGACGGCACCACGCTCCCCGCCCTGGGCCTGGGCACCTGGCCGATGGGGGACGACGAGGCCGAGCGGGCGGTCCGCGAGGCCCTGGAGACGGGGTACCGCCTGATCGACACGGCGACGAACTACCGCAACGAGACCGGCGTCGGCCGCGGCGTGGCCTCGGCCGGTCTCCCCCGCGAGGAGATCGTGGTGACGACCAAGCTGCCCGGCCGGCACCACGGCTACGAGGAGACGCTCGCCTCGTTCGAGGAGTCCCGCGCCCGGCTCGGCCTCGATTACGTCGACCTGTACCTGATCCACTGGCCGCTGCCCCGTGTGGACAAGTACGTCGACTCCTGGAAGGCCATGATCAAGCTGCGTGACGACGGCCTCGTGCGCTCGGTGGGTGTCTCCAACTTCACGGCGGAGCACATCGAGCGGCTGGAGAAGGAGACGGGTGTCCTGCCGTCCGTCAACCAGATCGAGCTGCACCCGCTCCTCCCGCAGGACGGACTGCGCGCCTTCCACGAGCGCAAGGGTGTCCGCACCGAGAGCTGGAGCCCGCTGGGCCGGGGCAGCGACCTGCTGGACGATCCCGCGGTCGCCGCCATCGCCGACGCGCACGGCGTGACACCCGCCCAGGCGGTCCTGCGCTGGCACACCCAGCTGGGCTCGGTGCCGATCCCGAAGTCCGCGGACCCCGCGCGGCAGCGGGCGAACCTGGACGTCTTCGGCTTCGAGCTCGACGCCGACCAGATGCGCACGGTGGCGGACCGCGCCCACCGGCGGATCGGCGGCGACCCGGAGGTGCACGAGGAGTTCTGACGGGGGTACCCGGTCCCGGTCGGCGAGGATCTGCCGGGAAGGAGCTGCGGGTGGACGGCGAGGGCGACGGACTGCGGGACTACCACGGCAAACGGGACTTCGGCCGGACCGGCGAGCCCGCGGGGAGAGAAGCGCCCGGCGGGCACGGGAGACCCCGTTTCGTCGTGCAGATCCATGACGCGAGCACCCTGCACTTCGACTTCCGGCTGCAGGTGGCCGACGTGCTCAAGTCCTGGTCGGTGCCGAAGGGACCGTCGGCGGACCCGAGCGACAAGCGGCTCGCGGTGCCGACGGAGGACCACCCGCTGGAGTACGAGGAGTTCGAGGGCGTGATCCCCGCGGGCGAGTACGGGGGCGGCACGGTCATCGTCTGGGACCACGGCACCTACGAGCCGCTGAGTCACGACCGGCGGGGGCGGCCGGTCGACTTCGCCGAGTCGCTCGCGCACGGACACGCCCGGTTCCGGCTGCACGGCGCGAAGCTGCGCGGCGAGTACGCGCTGACCCGGTTCCGCGGCGGCCGGGACGGCGCCACCGGCGAGGCCCCGGCGTGGCTGCTGGTGAAGACGGCCGGCGGCGGGCGCGGACACGGCACCCCGGACCCCCGGCGGGCCCGGTCCGCGCGCACCGGCCGCACGCTGGCGCGGGTCGCCGAGGAGGACCGCGACGGATAGGCGGCGGGCCGGGAGGGGCAGGCGGCGCGCGGGCGGGTCACCGCGCGGGCAGTGGCTGTTCGGCCCAGATGGTCTTGCCGTTCCCCGTCTGGCGGCTGCCCCAGCGCTGGGTGAGCTGGGCGACCAGGAGCAGGCCCCGGCCGCCCTCGTCGTAGGCGTGGGCGCGGCGCAGGTGGGGTGAGGTGGAGTTGGCGTCGGAGACCTCGCAGATCAGGGCGCTGTCGCGGATGAGGCGGAGCTGGATGGGCGGCTCGCCGTACCGGATGGCGTTGGTGACGAGCTCGCTGACGACGAGTTCGGTGACGAACGCCGTCTCGTCCAGGCCCCACCGGGTCAGCTGCTCCGTGACTGACCGCCGGGTGGCGGCCACGTGCGACGGGTCGGGCCGGACGTCCCAGGTACGGATCTGGTCGGTGCCGAGGGCCCGGGTGCGGGCCAGGAGCAGTGCCACGTCGTCACCGGGCTCCTCCGGCATCACGGCCTTGAGGACGGTGTCGCACAGGGCGTCGAGCGAGTTCGCGGGAGCGGTGAGCGCGCGGCACAGTTCCGCGGTGGCGTGGTCGACGTCACGGTCGCGGCCCTCCACGAGGCCGTCGGTGTAGAGGGCGACGACGGAGCCCTCGGGCAGTTCCAGCTCGGTCGCCTCGAACGGCAGGCCGCCCACACCGAGCGGTGGGCCCGCGGTCATGTGGATGAGCCGTGTGCTGCCGTCGGGCAGGACGAGGGCCGGGGCGGGGTGCCCGGCCGCGGCCAGGGTGAGGCAGCGGGAGACGGGGTCGTAGACGGCGTAGAGGCAGGTGGCCCCCAGCTCCGCGACCTCGTCGCCCGTGTCGTCGTCCGGGGCTGTGGCCGCGAGGTGGGTGATCAGGTCGTCGAGGTGGGTGAGCAGCTCGTCGGGGGGCAGGTCGACGTCGGCGAGGGTGCGGACGGCGGTGCGGAGGCGGCCCATCGTCGCCGTGGACGGGATGCCGTGGCCCACGACGTCACCGACGACCAGGGCGACCCGGCTGCCGGACAGCGGGATCACGTCGAACCAGTCGCCGCCGATGCCGGCCGCCGACACGGAGGGCAGGTAGCGGTGGGCCACCTCGAGCGCCGCCTGTCCGGGCAGGTCCCTGGGCAGCAGGCTGTGCTGGAGCGCCAGGGCGGTGGAACGCTCGCGGGCGAAGCGGCGGGCGTTGTCGATGCAGACCGCCGCCCTGCTGGCGAGTTCTTCGGCGAACACGGCGTCCTCGGTACCGAACTCGTCCGGCTGTTCCATGCGCACGGCCACCGCGACGCCCAGCGTGATGCCGCGGGCCCGCAGGGGCACCGCCATCATCGAGTGGGCGCCCGAGCGGTAGCGGCGTCCCGCCGGGGCGCGCGCGTTGCGCTCGGCTACCCAGCGCGTGAACGACGGCTCCCCCGCCTGGCTGACGAAGACCCGCCCTTCCCGCACCGCCCGGGCGGGCGGCGAGAGGGCGGGGTGGGCGCCGACGTTCCCGAGGCGCACGGCCGCCTCCGGGGTGCCCTCGCTGACGGAGCCGTGGGCGACCCGGCGCAGCTCGATCTCGTCGCAGGACACCGGCGGCGGCTCCTGCGCGCCCAGAACCCAGTCGAGCAGGTCCACACTGGCGAAGTCGGCGAACCGCGGCACCACCACCTCGACCAGTTCCTCGGCGGTGCGCACCAGGTCCAGCGTGGTGCCGATGGCGGCGGCCGCCTGGTTCAGCAGGGCCAGCCGCTCCCGCGCCCGGTACTGCTCGGTGCTGTCGAAGGCCGCCAGGGCGGTGCCCAGCATTTCACCGGAGGCGTCCCGCACGGGCCACATCTCGGTGGTCCAGGCGTGGTCGCGGTTCAGGGCCGGTGCACCGGTGAAACTCTCGTAGCGGACCGGGCGGCCCGTCTCGGCGACCTGTCGGAGGTGGCTGAGGAAGCCCTGGCTGTGCTCGGCGTCCTCGACGGAGTCCGAGAAGTAGCGGCCGAGCAGGGCCTCTTCCGGTACGCCCATCACCTGACAGGCCGCGCCGTTGAGCCGCAGGTAGTGCTGGCGGGTGTCGAAGACGGACATCGACATGGCCGCCTGCTCGAAGGCCAGCTCCGCCACCGGGGCCCGCCCGCCCGGGGGTTCGACGGTGACGGCGTATCCGGCGGGCCCGCCGTCGGAGCCCGTCAGGGCGCGGGCCCGCAGGTGGAGAGCGACGAGCGGGCCGTCCCGGTGCCGCACGCGCGCGACGCCGGACAGCGCGGCCAGGAAGTTTGGCGGCACGTCCTCGCCCAGCAGTGCCCGGGCGGCCCGTCCCACGGCCTCCTCGGCCGGGTAACCGGTCAGCCGGCGGGCGCCCTCGCTCCAGCCCGTCACCGTGCCGTGGATGTCCAGGATCGCCACAGCGGAGGCATGCTCCATAACGTCCAGGATTGACCCATTACGGCATGGTTTCAACCGCGGCGGACCCGGGGCGCGGTCCTATCCGCGGTGAGCGGCGAGCGCGGCGAGGGCGCGGTCGGCGTGCGTGTTCATCCTCAGTTCACTGCGGACGACCTCCAGCACGGTGCGGTCCTGCCCGATGACGAAGGTGACCCGCTTGGTGGGAGCAAGGACGATCCCCCGTCTCACCCCGAAAAGGTCACGGACCGCGCCGTCGGCGTCGGACAGCAGCGGCATACCGAGGGTGTGGCGCCCGGCGAACTCCTGCTGCCGTTCGACGGGGTCGCCGCTGACACCGACGGGACGGGCGCCCGCCGCGGCGAACTCGGCGGCGAGATCGCGGAAGTGACAGGCCTCCGCGGTGCAGCCGGGGGTCAGGGCGGCGGGGTAGAAGAACAGGACGACCGGTCCCTCGGCGACCAGTTCGGACAGGCGGCGCGGGGTGCCGGTCTCGTCCGGCAGCGCGAAGTCCTCGACGGTGTCGCCCACGGACAGGGGCCGGCTCACGACCGGCCCTCGCTGCCCTCGGCGACGGCACGGGCCCACAGTACGAGCGGCACCTGCGCCGGCAGGCGGCCGAGGGCGGCGGCCTTCTGCGGGGTGGGACGGTGCCGCCAGTCCCAGGCCATCTTGACGTTGGCGGGGAACACCCCGACGAAGAAGGCGGCCGCCGTCAGCGCGGCGGCCTTGCGGGTGCGCGGCAGGGCGAGCCCCGCGGCCAGTGCGAGTTCGGCGACGCCACTGGCGTACGTCCACGCCCGGGGCGTGCCCGGCAGGGAGCGCGGCACGGTCGCGTCGAAGGGGCGGGGCCGGGCGAAATGGGCGACGCCCGCGGTGGCCAGCAGGCCGGCGAGCAGCAGGGGTGAGCGTTCGGACCGGGACACGGTTCCTCCTCCGGGGGCCTGCCGCGCGATATTACTCGACGGTAAGGACTGGGTGACGGCCGGCTCCCGTACGACGGTCGCGGGTGCCGGTCGGGAGCCGAACGCGCGGCGGAAGACCGCGGGGCACGCGCCGACGGCACCGCCCGCCGCGGTGCGCCGACCGCGAGCGAGGCCGACGCGCGCCGAGTCCTGGCCGGACCCGGCGGTGAGCCCGGGGGGCGTCGCCCGCGTCCACTCCCCCGCCGGCCACCCGTCGCCCGACGCCCGTCCCCCGTCAGGCCCTGCCCCGGGGAGTGACGGGCGCCAGCCACATGCCCACGATCGCGTCGACGAGGCCGTCGGCCGCGTCCTGCCAGCTGGCGCGCGGGGTCGGGCGGTTCTCGGCCAGGGCCCGCTCGCGCTCGGCCGCGGTGTGCACGATGAGATGGCGGGCCATGTCGCCCCGCTCCGCGCGGACCTCGTCCGGCAGCGCGGGCATGCACCGGTCGCGCCTCTCGATGATCGCCCGCAGGGAGGCGGAGGCGCGGGACTCCCCGGTCATGATCTGCCGCAGCGCCGGGTCGGTCATGACCTGGGCGCAGAACCGCGCGTACCAGGTGGGACTGCCCAGCACCGCCAGGTGGTCGAACTGCGGACGGACCAGGCAGTCCACCCAGTCGCGCAGGTCCGCCGAGTCCCCCAGGGCGACGAGCTGCCGGGCGCGCAGGTCCTCGACGCGTTCCGAGTGGCGCTGCGCGATGGCCCGGACGAGATCCGCCTTCGTACCGAAGTGGTAGCCGACCGCCGCGTTGTTGCCCTGCCCGGCGGCCTCGCTGACCTGGCGGTTGGAGACCGCGTACACCCCGTGCTCGGCGAACAGCCGCTCAGCGGTGGTCAGGATCAGCTGCCGGGTCGCGCCGGCCTGTTCCGCCCGTACCGCCCTGCCCACCATGCTCACCGCCACGCCGGGACCTTCCTCGCGCCCGCAGCGGCCGGTCCCCAGAGTCGCCGCGGGTCCGCCGTCGGACGGCGCTTTCCCGGAAAGCCTACGCAACACCGCCCACCCCGCCGGGTGCGGCCCGGATGCGGCGGCTCCGCCTCTCGGCCCTTAGAGTACGTCAAGCGACTGACTTAATATTTGCGCGGCGCGTTCTCCGCGCCGGTGACTCGAAAGGCTCCTCATGCCCGCTTCTCCCGCCGCACCGAGGCCGAACGCCGTGGTGGCGGTCCTGGCCATGGCAGGGATCGTGGTCTCCCTGATGCAGACCCTGGTCATCCCGATCGTCCCGGAGCTGCCCGAACTGCTGGACGCGCCGGCCTCGGACGCCGCCTGGGCGGTGACCGCCACGCTGCTCGCCGCCGCGGTGGCCACTCCGGTCTTCGGCCGGCTCGGCGACATGGCGGGCAAGCGGCGGATGCTGCTGCTCAGCCTGGGACTGCTGATCGGCGGCTCGGCGATCTGCGGACTGAGCGACACTCTGGTCCCGATGGTCGTCGGCCGCGCCCTGCAGGGCCTGTCCGCCGCCGTGATCCCGCTCGGCATCAGCATCATGCGGGACGAGCTGCCCGCCGAGCGGCTGGCCGGTGCCACCGCCCTGATGAGCGCCTCGCTCGGCGTCGGCGGCGCGCTCGGCCTGCCCACCGCCGCGCTGATCGCGGACAACCTCGACTGGCACATGCTCTTCTGGCTCTCCGGCGTCCTGGGCGCCGTCGCCCTGGTGCTGGTCCTGATACTCGTGCCGGAGTCGGCGGTGCGCACCGGCGGCCGTTTCGACGCGCCCGGCGGCCTCGGCATGGCGACCGGCCTGGTCTGCCTGCTCCTGGCGATCTCCAAGGGCGCCGACTGGGGGTGGGGCAGCGGCACCACGCTGGGCCTGTTCGCGGCTGCCGTGGTGATCCTGCTGGTGTGGGGCTGGTGGGAACTGCGCACCCCGCAGCCGCTGGTGGACCTGCGCACCACCGCCCGCCGCCAGGTGCTGTTCACCAACCTGGCGTCGATCGCCGTCGGCTTCTCCATGTTCGCGATGTCCCTGGTGCTCCCGCAGCTGCTGCAGCTGCCCGAGGCCACCGGTTACGGCCTGGGCCGCTCCCTGCTGACCGCCGGTCTCGTGATGGCGCCGTCCGGCCTGGTGATGATGGCGTTCGCCCCGGTGTCCGCGAAGGTCTCGAAGTCCAGGGGCCCGAAGGCGACCCTGATGATCGGCGCCCTGATCGTCGCGGCCGGGTACGGGCTGAACATCGTGCTGATGTCCGAGGTCTGGCACCTGGTGCTGGTCTCCTGCGTCATCGGCGCGGGCATCGGCTTCACCTACGGCGCCATGCCGGCCCTGATCATGGGCGCCGTGCCGGCGAGCGAGACGGCCGCCGCCAACAGCCTGAACACCCTCATGCGGTCCATCGGCACGTCGGTCGCCAGCGCCATCGCCGGTGTGATCCTGGCCCAGATGACGGTCGGCCTCGGCGGCTTCGCACTGCCGTCCGAGAACGCGTTCAAGGTGGTCATGGCCCTCGGCGTCGGCGCCGCCCTGCTCGCCTTCGTGATCGCGTCGTTCGTCCCGCGCCACCGCCCGGCCGGCGGCGCGGCGAGCCCGGCACCGGCCGGCGGTGTCGCGGCGCGGGCCGCCTCCGCCCGCTGACCGGGAGGGCGCCGGTCCCGCGTCCCGGACCGGCGCCGTTCAGGCGAACCTGGCGGGCAACGCGCGTGACGGTGGCCGGGCACGTCGAGAACTGACCCGTGGAGCTGCCGCTGATCCCCCCGATGCTCGCCACTCCCGGCGCCCTGCCGCCCTCCGGGCAGGACGCGCGCTGGGCCTACGAGACCAAGCAGGACGGCCAGCGCGTGGTGGTCTACCTGCCCGGCGACGACACCGTGCTGCTGCGCGCCCGCTCCGGGCAGGACATCACCGCCGCCTATCCGGAGCTGGCGCCACTCGCCACCGCGCTCGGCGACGTCCCCGCCGTACTGGACGGCGAGGTGCTGGCCCTGGACGAACAGGGCCGCGCCGACTTCCAGTTGCTCCAGTCCCGTATGGGCCTCGCGCACGCCCCGGGCCGGGCGGCGCGCCGGGCGGCGAAGGTCCCCGCGCATGTGGTCCTGTTCGACGCCCTGCACCTGGAGGGCCGCTCCCTGTTGCGCACGCCGTACACCGGCCGCCGCGAGCGGCTGACGGACCTCGGCCTGAACGGGCCGTCGTGGTCGACCCCGGCCGCGCTGGTCGGGCACGGCGAACAGGCCCTGCGGGCCACCCGCGAGCACGGCCTGGAGGGCCTGGTGTGCAAGCGGCTGGACTCGCTGTACGAGCCCGGGGTCCGCTCCCGGGCCTGGATCAAGATCCGCAACATGCGCAGCGAGGACGTCGTGGTCGGGGGCTGGCTCCCCGGCAAGGGCCGGCTCAGCGGCCTTCCCGGTGCCGTCCTGGTGGGCCAGCGGGCCGCGGGCCGGCTGCGCTACGTCGGCGGGGTGGGTACCGGCTGGAGCGCGGACGAGCGCACCGAACTGGCCGCGCTGCTGCGGGCCGCCGCGTCGGACGCCTGCCCCTTCGATCCGGTGCCGTCGGTACCGGGGGCGCGCTGGGTCGTTCCCCGGCTGGTCGGCGAGGTCCGATACAGCACCCGCACCAGGGAGGGCATGCTGCGACAGCCGTCCTGGCTCAGACTCAGGCCGGACCTGGCGCCCGAGGAGTCGGCCGCGGACATCCCGGACGACCTGGTGTGAGCGTGTGACGACAGGCCGAGGGTTCGGCTGTCCTTCACCACGGGGACGCCCGTGCCCCCTTGGCGCGGAAGGGAAAGGGCGGGACTCTGAACTCCCCTTCCCTTCACAGCCGTTGGGCTGCGCCAGCCAGAGGAGGACGCGATGCCGTCGCGCACCGCCACGACGCCCCGCAGGAGATGGCTCACCGTACCGCTCGGTGCCCTCGCCCTCGTCGTCACCTTTCCCGCCACCGCCTTCGCAGCCCCGCCGCCGGGGCTGCCAGGAAACGCCGACAGCCTGGAGCGCGCCTACCAGCCCGCCTACGACTACGACACGGACGGCTGCTACCCGGCCCCGGCCATCGGCGCCGACGGAGCGGTCAACGGCGGACTCAGGCCGACCGGCGCCCTCAACGGCAACTGCCGGGACGTTTCCGACCTGGACAACACCAACGGCTACTCGCGTGCCAAGTGCGACCACGGCTGGTGCGCCTACCTGTACGGCCTCTACTTCGAGAAGGACCAGGCGCTGCCCGGCGTCAGCCTCGGCGGGCACCGGCACGACTGGGAGCACGTCGTGGTGTGGGTGGCCGACGGCGCCGTGCAGTACGTGTCGACCTCCAACCACGGCTCGTTCAGCGTGCACGCGCGGTCGGCGGTCCGCTTCGACGGCACCCACCCGAAGATCGTCTACCACAAGGACGGCATCAGCACCCACTGCTTCCGCCCGGCGACCTCGGGCGACGAGCCCCCGGAGAACCACAGGGGCACCTGGCAGTACCCGGCCCTGGTGGGCTGGAACGGCTACCCGGCGGGCCTGCGCGAGAAGTTGAGCGCCCACGACTTCGGCAGCGCCGGCTTCGGCCTCAAGGACGGCAGCTTCGCCTCCCACCTGGCGGCCGCCGAGCCCTCGGGCATCCCCTTCGACCCGAACGCCTGAGGCGGGGCGGCAGCGGGCCGGTCGGGCGAACCGTGCGCCGAAGGCACCGCGCCGCCCGCTATCGTGTCCGCATGTCCGCCCCCGAACCGATCCGCATCGTCTCCCGCGACTCCCCGATGGCCCTGGCCCAGGTCGAGCGGGTCCGGGCCGAGTTGGCGGCCCTCCACCCCGGCGTGCGTACCGAGGTCGTACCGGTGAGGACCACCGGCGACAAGTGGCTCGGCGACCTGTCGCTGGTGGAGGGCAAGGGCGCGTTCACCAAGGAGGTCGACGCCGCGCTGCTGTCGGGCGAGGCCGATCTCGCGGTGCACTGCGTCAAGGACGTACCCGCCGACCGGCCGCTGCCCGCCGGTACGGTGTTCGCCGCGTTCCTGAAGCGGGACGACGTCCGGGACGCGCTCGTCCACCCGGGCGGGCTCACCCTGGACGAGCTGCCGGACGGCACGCGCGTCGGCACGTCCTCGGTGCGCCGTGCCGCCCAGCTGGCCGCCACCCACCCGCACCTCCGGTGCGTGCCCTTCCGCGGCAACGCCAACCGGCGGCTGGCGAAGCTCGCCGCGGGTGAGGCGGACGCGCTGCTGCTCGCGGTCTCCGGCCTGGAGCGCATCGGCCGCGGTGACGTGATCAGCGAGGTC
Organism: Streptomyces sp. NPDC048392; assembly: GCF_043200575.1. Taxonomy (NCBI): domain Bacteria; kingdom Bacillati; phylum Actinomycetota; class Actinomycetes; order Kitasatosporales; family Streptomycetaceae; genus Streptomyces; species Streptomyces sp. NPDC048392. Next base: position 7,169 of record NZ_JBICYB010000034.1, on the reverse strand, counting down.
CTCTCCCCCGAGACGATGATGCCGCCGATCGGCGCGGGCATCCTCGCCCTGCAGTGCCGCGAGGGCGACGGCGCGCTCATCGAGGCGGTCAGCGCTCTCGGCCATCCGCGGACCCACCGGGAGGCCACGGCGGAGCGGATGTTCCTGCATGTCCTCCAGGGGCACTGCAACAGCCCGATCGCCGGGCACGCGCACGTGGACCGGAGCGGCGAACTCTCCCTGCGGGCCTGCGTCTTCACCCCGGACGGCAAGACCCGGCTGAACGCCCACGAGTGGGCGGGCCGGCTCGACCCGGCGACCCTCGGCACGTCGGTCGCCGTGGCGCTGCTGCGGCAGGGCGCACGGGAGATCATCGACGGCATCGCGCACTGAGGCGCCGCGCCCGCCGGGTCAGGCGGGGCCCTCCTCCGACCGGCCCCGCAGGAAGGCGCTCACCTGGTGTGCGAGGCCCTCGTCCCGCACCGCGCCGCACGGGGCACCGACGGCCCCGTCGGGCAGCCCGAGGCCGCCGGCCCACAGCCGGCGCTCGGCCCACTCCTCGTCCACCCGCAGCTGTACCTGGACATCCACCTGGCACAGGCCGGCCTCCGGGCCCGCCGCGTAGACAACGGCGGTGGCGCGGCGCAGCGGGTAGACGTCGAAGCCCTCGATGAACTGGGAATTGCGCCAGTCGAGGAAGGCGCTCTCCCCTTCCGGGCCAATCCGTACGTCGATCTGGCCGTCCTCCAGGTGGACGCCGAGGTGCCGCCCGCCCCGGTTCTCGACGGTCACCCGGACGCGGAAGTACGTCAGCCCCTCGGCGGCGTCGTCGCGCCCACGCGGCGGCTCGGCCGGTTCAAGACGGTGGACGCGCACCCGCAGGCCGGCGTGCTCGTCGTACTCCTGCCAGTCCCCGACCACGTTCGGCTCGTACACGGTGCCCCTCTCGACCTCTCGACGCTGCTTCCTATCTGCGCGCTCAGCGCACTGTCAAATGAGCGGAATGCGCTGTGGCCAGGGACTTCACCCCTTTTGATCGGTGATCAAGCGTTGCGCAGTAAGTATCCGCCGGCGGCCGGCCGGGGTGGTCACCCGGAGCGTGCCGCACATCACGTCCGGCGACGGGGCCGCACCGGTCACCGGTCCGCAGCCGTTCGAGTGGCCGTTCAGGGCATTCGCGCTCAGTATCCATATATATGAGGACTTGCCAGCACCCCTGCTGAGGGAGGTGCGCGTGATGCGTGTCGCCGGCAGAACCAAGCACCCGCACGACGACGCCCCCGACACGGCCGCGGCGTTCGACCGGCTCGCCGGGCTGCCCGAGGGACCGGAGCGCAAGGCGCTGCGGGACGAACTGATCCGGACCTGGCTTCCCATGGCGGAGCGGATCGCCGTCCGCTTCCGGGGCCGCGGTGAGAACCTGGAGGATCTCTATCAGGTGGCGGCCCTGGGCCTGGTCAAGGCCGTCGACCACTACGACCCGGAACGCGGCCACGCCTTCGAGGCGTACGCCGTACCGACCGTGACCGGCGAGATCAAGCGGCACTTCCGCGACCACATGTGGACGCTGCACGTGCCGCGCCGGATCCAGGATCTGCGCAACCGGGTCCGCAGATCCACGAAGGAGCTGGCGCAGATCACACCCGGGCGTGCGCCGACCGTCGAGGAGATCGCCGAACACGCGCAGCTGACCACGGTCGAGGTGCGTACCGGCATGGAGGCCCTGGAGTGCTTCTCCGCCCTGTCACTGGAGGCGGAGATGCCCGGCACCGACGGCTACGCCCTCGGTGACGCGCTCGGCGGCCCCGACCCCGCTTTCGACGCGGTCGTTGACCGGGTGGCCGTCCGGCCCTGCCTGGAGGCGCTTCCCGAGCGCGAGCGCACCATTCTCTACCTGCGCTTCTTCGCGGGGATGACCCAGAGCCGCATCGCCCAGCAGCTGGGCATCTCCCAGATGCACGTCTCACGGCTGCTCACCGGCTGTTTCGACCGGATACGCGAGGAGATCCTCACGGAGGCCCGCTGAACGGAGGCCCGCCGAGAGGGGCTCACCGCCCCAGGCGGTCCTCCAGAGCGGCCAGGAGCTGCGGCGGCATCACTCCGGTGCGCCCCCAGATGAGCACCGCTTCCGCGACATTGCGGAGTTTGATGTTCGTATGCTGGGAAATCTCCTTCAGTACCATCCATCCCTCGTCCGGTGTCACTCTGCCGAGGATGATGATCACACCGATGGCCTGGTCGACGACGGCGTGGGAGACGACCGCCTCCTTGAGCTGCCGGACCTGCTCCTGCAGCCGGAAGATCTGGTCCGAGTCCGAGTCCGAGTCCGGGCCCGGCCGCGAGCCCGGGTCCAAGTCCGTGGGGGGCATGGTCACCTCCGGATTCCCATCCTGGCCAGCCGCGCCGTGCCGCGCCACCGGGCCGCCCGGCCCTCCGTTTCGGCGCCGCCTGCGGGGTACTCGCCAGGCGCCCGCCGCACTCCCGGCCGGACACTGGTGTGGAGCCGGTGACGGCCGGTGGACGAGACCAGGACACGACTGCCATGAACCACGACATGACCTCCCGCGACAGCGGGGAAAGCCTCCTGTCCACGCACTCCGTGTACGGGGCCCCCTGCTGGGTGAGTCTCACCAGCCGTGACCTGAAGGCCACCGAGGAGTTCTACTCCGCTGTGCTGGGCTGGCAGTGGCGGCCCGCCAGGCTGGGCGAGCCCTTCCGGATCGCCCTGGTGGACGGGGTGCCGGTCGCCGGCATCGCCGCCGTGGCCGCGATGTGGCAGATGGCGGTGGCCTGGACGCCGTACTTCGCCGTGCGCAGCGCGGACGAGGCCGTGTCGCGGGCCCAGGAGCGGGGCGGCACCACCGCGGTCGGGCCCATCTCCCTGCCGCCGGGGCGGGCGGCGCTGCTCGCCGACCGGGACGGCGCGACCTTCGGGATCTGGGAGGGCGAGCTGTTCACGGACTGGGACGCCTGGCGCACCGCGCGCCCCGCCTTCATCCGGCTGCACACGCGTGACGCCTTCGACGCCGCCATCTTCTACGGCGAGATCTTCGACTGGGCCTCGGGGCAGGGCTGCTGCGAGGTCCGGTACGAGGGCGAGGAGGTGGTCCTGCGCAACCAGGGCGACGTCGTGGCACGGATCGAGTCGGGGGCCCTCGGAGCCGCGCCCGACCCGGCCGTCCGGCCGCACTGGCAGATCCACTTCGCGGTCGAGGACGTGACGGCCTGTGCCCGCACCGCGGAACGGCACGGCGGCAGCGTGCTCTCCCTCACCGGTGAGGAGGCGGTGCTCCGGGACGCCGACGGCCCGCAGTTCACGGTGACCGCGCGCCGCCTCGGCAGCTGACCTCACCGGCTCACCGGCCGGTGCGGGACGGCCGGGAGAGCAGCACCAGGCTGCGCTGCTCGACGGTCAGTCGGGTGCCGGCCTTGTACTCGGCCTCGTCGGGGACGCCCTCCGGGTCGGCGGTGTCGACCAGGGTCGCCCAGCGCTCACCGTAGGTGGTGCCGGGCAGCCGGAAGTCGGTCGGCTCCCAGTGGCTGTTGAACAGCAGCAGGAAGGAGTCGTCGACCACGGGGCGGCCGCGGGGATCGGGTTCGGCGATGGCGTCGCCGTTGAGGAAGACGCCGACGGCGTGCGCGTCGGAGCGCTGCCAGGCGTCGTCGGTCATCTCCCGCGCGTCCGGCAGCAGCCACACCAGGTCGGGCAGCGGCTGGTCCGCGTGGGTGAGGGTCTCGCCGTGGAAGAAGCGGCGCCGGCGCAGCACGGGGTGGCCGGCGCGCAGCGCGATGAGGCGCCGCGAGAAGTCCAGCAGCGCGCGCTGCTCGTCGCCGAGCCGCCAGTCGATCCAGGAGATCTCGTTGTCCTGGCAGTACGCGTTGTTGTTGCCGCGCTGGGTACGGCCCAGTTCGTCGCCGTGGCAGAGCATAGGGATGCCCTGCGAGAGCAGGAGCGTGGCGAGGAAGTTGCGCTGCTGCCGGCCGCGCAGCTCCCGGACGGCCGGATCCTTGGTGCCGCCCTCGGCGCCGCAGTTCCAGGAACGGTTGTGGCTCTCGCCGTCCCGGTTGTCCTCGCCGTTGGCCTCGTTGTGCTTGTCGTTGTAGGAGACGAGGTCGCGCAGGGTGAACCCGTCGTGCGCGGTGACGAAGTTGACGCTTGCGCGGGGACGGCGGCGGCTGTGCTGGTAGAGGTCGGAGGAGCCGGTCAGCCGGGAGGCGAACTCGCCGAGCGTGTGCTCCTCACCGCGCCAGAAGTCCCGTACGGCGTCACGGTACTTGCCGTTCCACTCCGACCACAGCTGTGGGAAGTTGCCCACCTGGTAGCCGCCCTCTCCGACGTCCCAGGGCTCGGCGATGAGCTTGACGCGGCTGATCACCGGGTCCTGCTGGATGAGGTCGAAGAACGCGGACAGCCGGTCCACCTCGTGGAACTGCCGGGCCAGGGTGGCCGCGAGGTCGAAGCGGAACCCGTCGACGTGCATCTCGGTGACCCAGTACCGCAACGAGTCCATGATGAGCTGCAGTACGTAGGGGTGGCGCATCAGCAGGCTGTTGCCGGTGCCGGTGGTGTCGTAGTAGTGCTGCCAGTCGCCGTCCACGAGGCGGTAGTACGAGGCGTTGTCGATGCCGCGGAAGGAGAGCGTGGGGCCCCTCTCGTTGCCCTCGGCGGTGTGGTTGTAGACCACGTCGAGGATCACTTCGAGGCCGGCCTCGTGCAGGGTCTTGACCATCGACTTGAACTCGGTGACCTGCTGACCGCGGGTGCCGCGGGCGGCGTAGCCGTTGTGTGGCGCGAAGAAGCCGATGGTGTTGTAGCCCCAGTAGTTGGACAGGCCGCGGTCCTGGAGCACCCCGTCGTGCACGAACTGGTGCACCGGCATCAGCTCCACGGCCGTCACGCCGAGGGACGTCAGGTGCTCCACGACCGCCGGGTGCGCGAGCCCCGCGTAGGTGCCGCGCAGTTCCTCGGGCACGCCGGGGTGGGTGCGGCTGAGCCCGCGGACGTGGGCCTCGTAGATCACGCTCTCCGAGTAGGGGCGTGCGGGCGGACGGTCGTCGCCCCAGTCGAAGAACGGGTCGGTGACCACGCCGAGCATGGTGTGCCCGGCGCTGTCGCCCGGGTCGGCCCTGCCCCTGGCACGCTCGAAGAGGGAGGCGTGGTTGTCCACCAGCCCGTCCACGGCCCTGGTGTACGGGTCGAGGAGCAGCTTCGCCGGGTTGCAGCGGTGGCCGACGGCGGGAGCCCACGGACCGTGGACCCGGTATCCGTAGCGCTGTCCCGGACCCACGCCGGGCAGGTAGCAGTGCCAGACGAAGCCGTCGACGTCGGGCAGCGGGATGCTGTGGTGACCGCCGTCGTCGTCGACGAGCACGAGGTCGACACGTTCGGCGACCTCGCTGAAGAGGGCGAAGTTGGTGCCCTGCCCGTCGTACGCGGCGCCCAGCGGACAGGGGTGCCCGCTCCACACGGGCGACCCCTTCCAGTTCGGCCTGGCGCGGGTCACCGGGCCTCCTCCAGAACGCCGTTGCCCGTACGGGCCCGGCCGGCCGCTCGGGCCACCGGCATGGTCTCGCGTGGCACTTCCAGCCCCTCCTGCGTGATCGGCTCGGGTGGCATCGCCACCAGCGGAACGCGCTCGCCGGCCCGGGCGCGGCGCGAGAACCAGATGACCCTCGCCCCGGTGTCGGTGGCGCAGCAGCCCCAGCCGTCGCTGTTCGCGGCGAGGTGCTGCAGACAGGTGCGCAGGTCCTGGTCGGGACGGAGCGCGTGGTCCTTGCCCCCTACGGCCGTGATGAGGTGCTGGTGGTTCCACCACATCTCGATCGACGTGTTCTTGTCGCCGGCGTGCTCGTCGATCGCCCGGAGCAGCATTTCGGCGCCCGAGCAGACGGGTTCGACGAGGTTCTCCAGGTTCCAGAACCGGAGGTGAGCGGCCAGGATGCGGCTGACCTGTCCGACCCGTTCCGGGCTCACTTCCACGTCGAGGTGGTAGTAGCAGGGCACTGCGGTCTTCATCGTCGTGGCTCCTCACCGCGAAGGCTCTCGCTCCTCCTCGTCCCTTGGGGGACGGGCTCCCCGATCACGAAGCGTGAGCGTTGATCGCTTCTGAGTCACTCCAGAGTGGGAGCAGTAGTCCATTCGTGCAACACGAGCACCAAAAGGGCGGAACCGGGCGGGAGAGCGACCGTGAAAGCGGTTGAAGATCCAACAAGACGGCGCGTCACCACCCGTGCACCATGTGTGAAGAACTCGATCGTCCATATCACCGGACCGTCCGGAAGGTGACCGGCCATGCTGCTACCCGCGAAGAGCGAAGTCGCCCGGCAGCTGCGGCATTACCGCGCCTGGGAACGCTCGATGCTGGCATCCCCCACGGACGTCACGGTCCGGACCACCTTCGAGGACTCCGGCTACACCCTCTGCGTGCTGATGGGAAAGCGGTGCGCACGCGAGGCCGCGGACGCCGCCGAAAGGTATCTGCGGACCAACCTGGTCACCCATGCGCAGGAGCGGACGGAGCACCTCGCCCCGTCGGGGCGGAAGACCCCCTCGGGCGCGGCCTGAACCAACAGGCCGGGCCCGCGCCCGGCCCCGAGCACGGCGGAGGTGAGAACGGATGACTACGACCGTGGGGATCGGACGTATCCCGGTACGGGACGTCCACCCGGTGGTGGAGAACGGCAGGCGCCCGGCGAAGGCCGTGACGGGAGAGACGTTCGAGGTCACCGCCACCGTGTTCCGGGAGGGGCACGACGCGGTCGCCGCCAACGTCGTGCTGAAGGACCCCGAGGGCCGGCCGGGTCCCTGGACGCCGATGCGGGAGCTGGCCCCGGGCAGCGACCGCTGGGGTGCCGAGGTCACCCCGGGCGCGCCGGGCAACTGGACGTACCGGGTGGAGGCGTGGAGCGACCCCGTGGCCACCTGGCAGCGGCATGCGCGGATCAAGGTCCCGGCCGGCATAGACGCCGGCCTCGTTCTCGAGGAGGGCGCCGAGCTGTTCCGGCGCGCCGCCGCGGGCGTACCGGCGGACTCCGGGCGCACGGTGGCGCTGGCCGCGGCGGAAGCCCTGCTCGACGACACGCTGCCCGTGGCCACCCGGCTGGCGGCGGCGTTGACGCCCGAGGTGGACGCGGTCCTGGCCCGGCACCCGCTGCGGGAACTGGTCACCAGCTCCGACCCGCTGCCCCTG
>NZ_JBICYB010000033.1:0-75965 GCF_043200575.1 Streptomyces sp. NPDC048392 | reverse complement strand
AGACACAAGACGTCGGCATGCCTCCCTCACGCCGAGCGAAACCATGCCTGACCAGCAGAAATCAAGAGATCACGTTCGGTTGAGATACGGCTTCTCACTCAAGGCCGAGATCTATCTCGTCTACCAGGCACTGGCCGGCAGACTGAGGAACCAGGCGGCGCCGTCTCGCCCCGAGCTGGAGCGGAGGATCCGGAATGCCTTCAGTGGCACCGACCTCGTGCTAACCGATCAAGGATGGCAACGGGGGAGCGATTGCTTCAGGGGGCCCACAATCCTCCGTGGCTTCCGGCCCTTCACCATCCCTGACCCCGAGTTGAACCCGCTCTGGGACGCCCTCCGGATCGAACAGCCGAGGCCAGAGGACTTGGTCGATGTCATGAAGGAGATCGCGCAGTCCGGCACCCAGCTCGAGGCGGAGCAACAGCGCGTGATGCTTGAGGCATTGAGGTTCCTCGCCGACACGATCACCTCGGCTGATGGGCCCATCTCTCCGGGCCTGCGTTCCAAGCTGCGCTGGCTGCCGCTGCGGACCACCCTCGGCTGGACGCAGGAGCGCCCCGCCTACGCGGTGGACCACCCCGTCATCGCCCGCACGCTCGGCGAGCACCTGCCCGTGTGGCAACCCGGCGGAGATCTGCAGCAATTCGTTGGCCTGCTGGGGCTCCTCAGGGTGCTCAGGCTGGAGGCATCCGAAGCATGCGTCCTCGCTCCGGACCGCGCAAGTCCCGATCGCCAGCTCACCGGGGACTTCCGGTGGGCGGTGACCAACCTGCAGGACACCCTCGTACGGGACGAGCCGGCCGCCGCCGAAGCTTTCACGGGCTGGGCCTGGCTGATGGAGCTCGAGGTAAGGATCCTGCCGGGGCTACGGATCCAGCTTGACCCGGGTGAGGGCCGTGAGGCGATCGAGGTGTCGGTTGACGCACACGTCGACCGGGAAGCCAAGGCCCTCTTCGTCAGTGTCCCCGAGGCTCTGAGAACCACGCGGGGAGGAGGGTTGGCCGTGGCCTCCCTCTTCTCGACGGAGCGCGCTCACGTCGGGCATCGTTGGCGCGATCTCTGGGAAGCGGACTGGCCGCAGGACGCTCCTGCCGCCCCGCTTGTCCCGTCCGGCCAGCAAGATCACGAGGACCGTGAGCGCTTGGCCTCGCAGCTGCGGGAGCGGGAATTGTTGCGACCCATGGGCCTCACGATTCCGCCACAGCCGCACGGCCCGGTAGACCTGCCCGCCGGCCTCCCGACGCCCCCGTCGGCTCCTACGCCTTCCGCACCCGCCCCGCCGTCGGTCGAGCCCCGCAAGCTGGTTCCCTTGGCCGAACTGCAGACGCGCACCCCACAGGCCGCCCGTACTACTTCCTCGTCGGAACCACGCCCGGCATCCTCCTCGCGAAGGCGACCTGCCGCCTCGCTGCCGCAACCGCGTCAGGGCGGGGCCGCGCCCATCGAGCGTTCCGGACTGCTCGGCTACCAGGACCGGGACAAGGAGAAGATCGTCCTGGGACTGCTTGCTCAGATTCTCCACGAGCGGGGGCGGACGCTGGAAGACCAGCGAGGTCTCCTTCGGCTGGGGGCGGACGCCGTCGACTCGGCAGGCCACTTTTACGAGATTAAGGCTCACGGCGGGGCAGAGCCCGCCGATGTCTCCCTCACCAGCGCGGAACTCACGCGTGCTATTGCAGAGGGGAGTAACTACTCGCTCGTCATCGCCTCGAACCTGGAAGAGGGCAGAGGAACTCCGACGCTCCGGATCATCGCCGATCCGTTGCGATTCTTCGAAGTCGAATCCGCGGCTGAGGTGAAGCTCAGGGGCGTACGTGACACGGATGCCGACGCAACGATGTGGCGATGGCCGGATGCCGGGGCGTGAGACGTACAGCCGGCGTCTCCTGCTGCTGCCCGCGTATGCCTTGCTGATCGTGACGGGTCGAGGAGCCCGGCTTCCTTCTGCCGATGAGGGCTGAGCGGCAGTTGCGGCGGGGTGATGGGAGCCGTTCGGCTGGCGGGATATGAAGTCGGCTCCCAAATGGCTCCCACAACGGCCCCCACAACCACTCAGGGGCCCGACCCGCGTTGCGGATCAGGCCCCTGACCTGGTACTTCACTGTCGGGGTGGCGGGATTTGAACCCACGACCTCTTCGTCCCGAACGAAGCGCGCTACCAAGCTGCGCCACACCCCGATCGTCGCTGCTCGTCGCGGCGACGTCGCTTACTTTAGCCCACCGGTGGCCGCAGGCGAAATCCGGTTTACCGGGGGCGGCGGAGCGGGTTCGGGCGGATGTGGTCCAGGGCGACGAGGAGGACGGCCAGGGCGTAGAGGGCGAGGCCGATGAGGAGGGCGTTGCCGAGGACGTGCTTGTAACCGTGTTGGTCGACGTCTAGGAAGGGGTAGAGGTAGCGGCCCTGGGAGCCGGGGAGGAGCAGCTCGCCGCGGGCCAGGGAGAAGGTCAGGTAGGCCAGGGGGTAGAGGAGCCACACGGGGGCCTGGCGCAGGTGCAGGCGGCCGGGGACGGTGAACAGGAGCCAGTCCAGGGCCGCGGCCACCGGCACCGCGGTGTGGAGGATGGGGGTCGCGGCGGTCTGCCAGGCCGTACCGGTGCCGTCCGGCGCCGCGAACGGGCCCGACGCGTTGGCCAGGAGCAGGTGGTGGACGAGGCCGGCGGCGGCGACGTACAGGAGGGCCGCGCCGGTGAGAGCACCCGGCAGCGGGTGGTGGGCGGACCAGGCGCACCGGGCGGACGCGAGCAGGACCAGCGCCAGCAGGATGCCGCTCTGGATCGTGAAGTGGCTCAGGACGGTCGTGGGTGGGCCGCCGGCGAGCAGTTCTGTCGTCACGCCGGTCAGTGCCAGCAGGGCGGTGAGGAGGCGGAAGGCCGCGACCAGCCTGCGACGTACGGGGGTCACGACGGCCGTCGCCGGTACGGCGGTGGGGAGCAGGACGGCGTGGCCCGGGATCGGGGGGAGGTCCGGGAGGTCCCTGGGTATCGGGGCTGTCATGGCCTCACGCTAGACAGACCGGACATAGCGGGCTATGTGGGTGGGCCGTGTGGGTTACCGGGCGGCCCTCCCCCTGTCCGGAAGCAGTCAGCGCTCCCGGCCCACCAGCGTCAGCAGCGTCGCCTCCGGTGGGCAGGCGAAACGGACCGGGGTGTAGCGGTTGGAGCCGCAGCCCGCCGAGACGTGGAGATAGGACGTGCGGCCCTCCGCCGTGTGCGTGGAGAGGCCCTTCACGCGGTCCGTGTCCAGGTCGCAGTTGGTGACCAGCGCGCCGTAGAAGGGGATGCACAGCTGGCCGCCGTGGGTGTGGCCGGCCAGGGTCAGGGGGTAGCCGTCCGCCGCGAAGGCGTCCAGGACGCGCAGATACGGTGCGTGGACCACGCCCATCGAGAAGTCCGCCGCGCCGGACGGGCCGCCCGCCACCTCCGCGTACCGGTCCCGCTTGATGTGCGGATCGTCCAGCCCCGTCAGCTCGACCGACACACCCTCGATCTTGAGCGTGCCGCGGGTGTTCGTGAGGTTCTGCCAGCCCGCGGCGTCGAAGCCGTCGCGCAGGTCCTCCCACGGGTTGTGGACGACGCCCACGACGGGCGGGTTGCCGTTCAGGCCGTGGCGGCCCTGGACCTTTTCGAGCAGGTAGCGGGCGGGGTTGCGGGGCCGGGGGCCGTAGTAGTCGTTGGAGCCGAAGACGTAGGCGCCCGGGAACTCCATCAGGGGGCCCAGGGCGTCGAGGACCTCGGGGATGCCCTCCGGGTCGGACAGGTTGTCGCCGGTGTTGATCACGAAGTCGGGGCGCAGCCCGGCCAGCGAGCGCAGCCAGCGCTGCTTCTTGCGCTGACCGCCGACCATGTGGATGTCGGAGACCTGGAGCACGCGCAGGGGCCGCATTCCGGACGGGAGGACGGGGACCGTCACTCGTCGGAGGCGGAAGGAGCGGGGCTCGATCGCCGTCGCGTAGACCAGACCGGCGGCACCAACCGCCGTGATTCCCAGGGGTACTCCGTATCGCGCGCGCATATCTCCATCGTGTCAGAAACGGTGGCGGGCGGCCGACGGTGCCCGGGCTCGCCGTGAGCGCGTGAATCAGCGGGCGCTCGTCCTCGCGTACCTGCGACAATCAGTTCCATGACCACGCTCAAGTCGAAGCTGCACGACGACCTCAACTCCGCGATCAAGGAGCGCGACGAGCTCCGCTCCTCGACGCTCCGGCTGACGCTCGCCGCGATCACCAAGGAAGAGGTCGCGGGGAAGGAGAAGCGGGAGCTCTCCGACGACGAGGTGCAGAAGGTGATCACTCGCGAGGCGAAGAAGCGCCGTGAGGCCGCCGAGGCCTTCGCCCAGGGCGGCCGCCCCGAGCAGGCCGAGCGGGAGAAGGCGGAGGGCGAGGTGCTCGCCGCCTACCTGCCGAAGCAGTTGTCCGACGACGAGCTGAACGCGATCGTCGCGCGGGCCGTCGGGGAGGCGAAGGCGGCCGGCGCCGAGGGGCCGCGGGCCATGGGTACCGTGATGAAGATCGTGAACCCGAAGGTGGCCGGACAGGCCGAGGGCGGCCGGGTCGCCGCCGCGGTCAAGAAGCTCCTGGCCGGCTGAGCGGGCGCGACGGCCGGGGCGGCTTCCGCTCCCGGCCGTCCGTGCGAGGGCGAGGCGGGGAGGGGGAAGAGCGCGGTGATCCGCTGCGCTCACCGGGGACCGGGCCCCGTGGAACTCGTACCGCCGGGTGATGCGCGACGGGAACGAGTCGCTGGTCGCTGCCAGGATCCGTTCCCTCGACCTCGTACCCTTCCCGGCGCAGTGCGCGGGTCAGCGGCTCCGAGATGGATCCGTCGTCCTCGGCGCAGTACACGGGGCATGAACCGATGGTGAGCCGGACTCCACGGGCGGGGCAGGCGTCGGCCCCGACGTGCCGGAACCCTCCGTCGTCGCCGGGTCGCCCGCTGCCGCTCAGAGGGTCCGTCGTCGCCGGGTCGCCCGCTGCCGCTCAGAGGCCCCTCGCCCCTGCACGGGGTCGCCGGCCGCACGTGGCCACCGGCCGCACGTGGCCACCGGCGGGGTGTCGCCGGTGACCACGTGCACTCACGTGTAGTGGCGGGGTGCCGACGGTGGCCGCAGCGGGCGCCGTACGGCCCCCGTGGCGTGGAGGCGCCTGTGCGCCGAACGCAGCAGGCCCAGTTCCTGGGCCCGCGCCCCCAGGGCTACTCGCCCGTTGGCCTGCAACCGATCCATGAGCCGTTGCACCCTGCGCTGCACGGTGCGGTGCCCGATATCGAGCTGCCGGGCGATCGAGGCGTCGCTGAACCCCGCATACAAGAGGTTCAAGATCTTTCGGTCATCGGTGTCAATACGGGAAAGGTCGACGGAAGGTTCTGGTCTGGTGGTCAAGAAATTCCCCGATGCAGTATGCCGCCTTTACTCGTACAGCATTTTAAATGCGGCCGCGTTGTCCGGGGAAGGCGAATAAATGGCAGAAGAGTGGCCAAAAGGGCAGGACGATGACATCGCATCGTCCCGCCCGTGGCAGGTCCGGCCTTCGACGTGACGGCCGTGGGCCGGTCAGTACCAGGGCGTGCAGCTCTGGTCGCCCGACGGGTCCTCGACACAGGCCCGCATCATGTGGGTCGAGGGGTTGTGGTACATCGGCGTGCGTGTCCAGTAGTAGTTCGTCCCGCCCGGGATCTTGGCGGTCCAGCCCGAGGCGCCGCCCTTCTTCAGGCCGAGCCGCCAGTAGCACGTGGACTGGTCCTTGGTGCAACGCTGCACGTACACGTCCCAGTTCTGCTCGCCCGAGCCGCTGATGTAGTGCAGCCGGGCCCAGCTGTACTGGTCGCCGTCGGTCTTGCCCCACCGCAGCTCGTACAGGAACGAGCCGCCGAGTTGGTAGGGGCCGTGCGGGCTGACCGGTCCGCTGTCCCAGCTCTGGATGTTCGGGTCGTGGCCGTCGCAGCCGAAGTCGTAACAGGCGAGGGCCCTCGCCTGAGCGGAGCTGGGAAGCATGAGGGCCAGGGCGAGTGCGCTGAGCAGAGCGCCGAACGTCACACCGATCCGTGAGCGGAGTCGCATTTCTCCTCCAAGGTGACCGCAGAAAAAAAGCACCCGGCGACGGGGGCCGGTCGTGACTATGTCACGCCGTGGCAGGGCAGAAAAGTCCGTTTCGCCGCGCTGGCGTAATCACGCCGGAAGCGTTTGAATCCGCGTCGCGCCATTCCCGGCAGCCGCCGGAAGGGCTTCCGGCGGCCGGTCCGGGCGAAGCGAGCGGTCCCTCCCCCTCGCCGGGGAAGGGACCGCTCGTCGTGCCCGTGCTGTCGCCCTCGGGTGAGGTCAGCGCCGCCCGCCCGGCCCGTTGCCCGCGCCCTGGAACAGGTTCCCGGGGAAGCCGCCGCCGTCGCCGGTGCCGCCGTCGCCGGTGCCGCCGTCGGTCAAACCACCGACGAAGCCGCCGTCGTCCCCGTTGTTCCCGTCGTCGGGCTTGTGCTTGTCGTCGCGGCCCTTGCCCTTGTCCTTGTCATTTCCCTTGCCCTTGTCCTTCTCCTCGTCCGGGATGTCGACGAGGTTGAAGGACGGGGAGTCCTTGCCCGACAGAGCACCGGTCATGGCGTCCTTCCAGATCGGACCCGGGACCGCGCCGCCGAAGACGAGCTCGTGGTACTGCCCGCCGATCGTGATGCCCTTCATCTGGACCTGCTGCGAGGCGCTGCCCACCCAGACGGCGCCCGACATGTTCGGCGTGTAGCCGACGAACCAGGCGTTCTTGCGCTCGTCCGTCGTACCCGTCTTGCCGGCGTTGGCACGGTCCGTGAGACCGGCCTGCTGACCCGTACCGGAGTCGACCACGCCCTGCAGCAGCGTGTTCACCGTGTCCGCGGTCTTCTCACTCATCGCACGCGAGCACGTCGACTTCGGCACGTCGAGGGACTTCTGCTTGTTGCCGATCTTCTGGGTGATCGACTCGATCGCGATCGGCGTGCAGTACATGCCGCGGGACGCGAAGGCGGCGTACGCGGTCGCCATCGTGAGCGGGGCCACGCCCTTGGAGCCGAGGGAGACGGCGGGGACCTCGGGGAGCTTCTCACCGTTGCCCTGCACGACGTGCAGGCCGTCCGTCATCTTCATCACCGGGCACAGGCCGATGTCGGCGACCATCTGCACGAAGTAGGTGTTGACCGAGAGGGCCATCGCCTCCTTCAGCCGGTACGGACCGACCTCCGACTCGCTCTCGTTGGGGACGGTCTCGTCGCCCGAATTGAGCCAGGGCTTCCCACTGCACGTCTGCACGGGCTCGGGGTAGGGCATCTCGTAGGGAGAGGGGTACTCCTGCGTGGCCGGGCGCCCCTCCTCGAGCGCGGCCGCCGCGACGAAGGGCTTGAACGTCGAACCGGTCGGGAAGCCGTAGTTGGAGCCCCCCATGCCGTGCCCGACCGAGTAGTTGATCTCGGTTTCGTTCTTGCCGTAGCCGTACGGCTTGGACTGGCCCATCGCGACGACCTTGCCGGTGCCGGGCTCGACCAGCGTGCTGGCCGCGGCGACCGAGTCCGACTGGTTGACGTGGTCCTTGAGCGACTGCCGCACCGACTCCTGCGCCTGCGGGTCGAGCGTCGTACGGATGGTCAGGCCGCCCTGGTTCCAGACCTTGGCCCGTTCCTTGCGGGTCTTGCCGAAGACCGGATCGCTCAGGAACACCTCGCGCACGTAGTCGCAGAAGAAGCTCGCGCCGTTCACGGCCGTGATGCAGCCGTTCTTGGGCTTGCTGACCTTCAGCCCGAGCGGTGCCTTCTTCGCCTTGTCGGCCTCCGCCGGGGAGATGTCGCCGACCTGGGCCATGCGCGTCAGCACGACATTGCGCCGCTTCTTGGCCTCCGCCTCGTCGTTGACCGGGTCGTACCGGCTGGGCGACTGGACGATGCCGGCCAGGAGAGCGGACTCCTGGACGTTGAGGTCCTTGGCGTGCTTGGAGAAGTACCGCTGGGAGGCGGCTTCGACGCCGTAGGCCTGCTGGCCGAAGAAGGTGATGTTCAGGTAGTTCTCCAGGATCTTCTTCTTGCCCAGCTCCTCCTCGACCTGGATCGCGAGCTTCAGCTCCTGGAT
Organism: Streptomyces sp. NPDC048392; assembly: GCF_043200575.1. Lineage (NCBI taxonomy): Bacteria > Bacillati > Actinomycetota > Actinomycetes > Kitasatosporales > Streptomycetaceae > Streptomyces > Streptomyces sp. NPDC048392. The sequence continues at coordinate 67,891 of NZ_JBICYB010000033.1, read as the reverse complement.
CTTGCGGCCGATGGTCTGCTGGGTGGCCTGGGCGACCTTCGTCGCGTCGTCGCCCGCCTCCTCCACGAAGACGTTCTTGACGTACTGCTGGGTGAGCGTGGACGCGCCCTCGGAGACCCCGCCGCTGCGCGCGTTCTTGTTGAGCGCGCGCAGGACGCCCTTCAGGTCGACCGCGCCGTGCTCGTAGAAGCGCGAGTCCTCGATCGCGACGATCGCCTTCTGCATGTACGGCGAGATGTCCGCGAGGTCGACCACCGTGCGGTCGCGCGAGTAGACCGTGGCGATGGTGTCGCCCTCGGCATCGAGGATGGCGGTGCGCTGGCTCAGCGGGGGAGTCTTGAGGTTGGCCGGGAGTGCGTCGAAACCCTCCACCGACCCCTTCGCGGCCAGCCCCAGCGCGCCCACGGCGGGCAACGCGATGCCGGCCAGCACTGCTCCCGCGAGCACACTGACACCGAGGAACTTGGCGGCCTGCTGCGTTGGTGACAGACCACCGCCCGAACGCTTCTTTGGCATGGAGGCAGCCTACGTTCTCATTCGCCGGACACGCGTATATGCCTTGGCCTAAGCTGCACTGAACTGTCACAGCAGTGAGGCCACGTATCAATACGTCCGGCGACCCCGAATCGTTCCGGATCCGCTCGAATATTTTGAGGGGCCTCGCTGAGGGGGCGCGTTGGTGTGTACCGGCGTGCGTAACAGCGTGTGGGGTGTGTGTCCGAATCCGCCTTGTGTGTCAATCGGTGTCCGTTGTGGCGCAACAGAGATGACCTGGATGTCGGGATCGTCGCGCATGTCGCCAGCTCACTCCCCCGGGTGATCTGCCGCTTACCCATAGTCCGTTCGGGCCATTCAAGATTGGGCCCGAAGGGGGTGTTGCGCTGTGCCCACCTTCCGTAACGTCCTCAACTGGCGGCGGTGAATATGCCGCTGCCGCCGTGGGGGAGCCTCGATTCGGGAGAGGACGGCGCCGGTATGGGCTGGGTAACCGACTGGAGTGCGCAGGCCGCCTGCCGCACTACCGATCCGGACGAACTGTTCGTTCAGGGAGCAGCGCAGAACAGGGCCAAGGCGGTATGCACCGGATGTCCGGTGCGGACCGAGTGCCTGGCCGACGCGCTCGACAACCGCGTCGAGTTCGGCGTGTGGGGAGGCATGACGGAGCGGGAACGCCGCGCACTGCTGCGCAGGCGGCCCACCGTGACCTCCTGGCGCCGGCTGCTGGAGACGGCGCGGACGGAGTACGAACGGGGGGCCGGCATCGTGCCCCTCGACGATGACGAGGTGTACGAGAACTACGCGGCCGTGGTCTGACCCCGAAAGGCCGGATCAGGCACCCGGCTCGGGCAGCTCGGGACGGCCCGTCGCCAGGCGGGCCCCGATGTCCCGCAGCCCCGCGAGATCGTGCACGTCGCCGGGCAGCGCGGCCACCTCGGTGACCGCCACCTCGGGATGACGCGCGGTGAAGCGGTCACGCGTGCGCCGCTCGCGGGCGAGCAGGTGCATGCGCTCGGCGTGCAGCCTCAGCAGGCCGGCGGCGAGCCCGTCGACGGACCGCTCCGGCGCGTCGGCCGGTGTGTCGTCGGGTACGTCAGGTGTGTCGGCCGCCGTGTCGGGAGCCTCGGGCGAGGTGGCGCGGGCGGAGTCACCGGTTCCTGAACTGCCGTACGTGTCGGGGGAGTTGCCGGGGGTGTTACGAACTCCAGCTTTCCCGCCGTCCTGATCCACAATGCGGGGTTCCTCAAGATTTTCCGCGGCGCCCAGCGCCCGCTCGGCCGACAACCGGGCGGCACCGCTGCCGTGGACCCGGTTGAGCACCAGACCGGCGAGCGGCATGTCCTCGGCCGCCAGCCGCTCCACGAAGTACGCGGCCTCGCGCAACGCGTCCCGTTCCGGGGCCGCGACCACCAGGAACGCCGTCCCGGGCGCCTGGAGCAGTCTGTACGTCGCGTCCGCGCGGGTGCGGAACCCGCCGAACATCGAGTCCATCGCGGCCACGAAGGTCTGCACGTCCTTCAGGAACTGCCCGCCCAGCACCTTGCCCAGGACGCCGGTCATCATCGACATGCCGACGTTCAGGAACTTCATGCCGGCCCGGCCGCCGACCTTCGCCGGGGCCAGCAGGACGCGGATCAGCTTGCCGTCCAGGAAGGAACCGAGGCGCTTGGGGGCGTCCAGGAAGTCCAGCGCCGAGCGGGACGGCGGCGTGTCGACGACGATGAGGTCCCACTCGTCCTTCGACCGCAGCTGCCCCAGCTTCTCCATCGCCATGTACTCCTGCGTGCCCGCGAAGCCCGCCGAGAGCGACTGGTAGAAGGGATTGCCCAGGATCGCCGCGGCCCGCTCGGGGTCCGCGTGCGACTCGACGATCTCGTCGAAGGTCCGCTTCATGTCGAGCATCATGGCGTGCAGCTCACCGCCCGCCGAGTCGTCGACGCCCTTCACCCGGCGCGGGGTGTTGTCGAGCGAGTCGATGCCCATGGACTGCGCGAGCCGCCGGGCCGGGTCGATGGTGAGGACGACCACCTTGCGCCCGCGCTCGGCCGCGCGCAGGCCCAGCGCCGCCGCCGTGGTCGTCTTGCCGACCCCGCCCGAGCCGCAGCAGACCACGATGCGGTTCTGCGGGTCCCCGAGCAGGAGGTCGACGTCGAGCACGCGCGCGGGGGGCAGCCGCCGCGCGCCCTCCTGGTGGCGGGCCGGATCATCCGGACTCATGCGATCCCCTGCTTCCGCAGCTCGATGGCCAGTTCGTACAGGCCCGCCAGGTCCATGCCCTCCGCGAGCAGCGGCAGTTCGTTCATCGGCAGGCCCAGCTCGCCGAGGACCGCCCGCTGCTCCTGCTCCAGCGTGTACCGCTCGGCGTACTCCCCGGCCTGTGCGAGGAGGGGGTCCACCAGCCGCTCGGCGCGCCCGCCCCGCCGCGCCCCGCCGAGTCCCGCCCCGGACAGGGACCGGGCCAGCGCGGTACGCGGCGTGCCCCGTACGAGCTCCAGGTCGGTGGCGTCCAGCACCTGGGGCCGGACCATGTTGACGACGACCCGGCCCACCGGGAGCCGCGCCGTCCGCAGCTCGGCGATGCCGTCCACCGTCTCCTGGACCGGCATCTCCTCCAGCAGCGTCACCAGGTGCACGGCGGTCTCCCGCGACTTCAGCACCCGCATCACGGCCTGCGCCTGATTGTGTATCGGCCCGACCTTCGCGAGCCCGGCCACCTCGTCGTTGACATTGAGGAACCGCGTGATGCGGCCGGTCGGCGGGGCGTCCATGACGACGTAGTCGTAGACGAACCGCCCGCTCCTGTCCTTGCGCCGCACCGCTTCGCACGCCTTGCCGGTCAGCAGGACGTCCCTGACCCCCGGCGCGACGGTGGTCGCGAAGTCGATCGCGCCGAGCTTCTTCAGGGCCCGACCGGCGCCGCCCAGCTTGTAGAACATCTGGAGGTAGTCCAGAAGTGCCAGTTCGGCGTCGATGGCGAGGGCATACACCTCCCCGCCCCCTGGAGCGACGGCGATCTTCCGCTCCTCATAAGGCAGCGTCTCCGTTTCGAAGAGCTGCGCGATGCCCTGGCGACCCTCGACCTCGACGAGAAGCGCGCGCTTCCCCTCGGTGGCCAGGGCCAGCGCGAGGGCCGCGGCCACCGTGGTCTTGCCGGTTCCGCCCTTGCCGCTGACGACCTGGAGCCTGCTCACGTATTCGAGCGTAACCAGTCCGCGCGCCGAGTACGCCAGAGGCTGTGGACAACATCGCCCCGGACGCCCCGCGGAGGCGTCCCGGACAACGGCTAGAGTCGGCCGCATGACCAAGTGGGAATACGCAACCGTGCCGCTGCTCGTCCATGCCACGAAGCAGATTCTGGACACCTGGGGCGAGGACGGCTGGGAGCTCGTCCAGGTCGTGCCCGGGCCGAACAACCCCGAGCAGCTCGTCGCCTACCTGAAGCGGGAGAAGCAGGCATGAGCACGGTGGAGGCGAAGCTCGCCGAACTCGGTCTGACGCTGCCCGAGGTCGTCCCGCCGCTGGCCGCCTACCAGCCGGCCGTGCAGTCCGGCCCCTACGTCCACACCTCCGGCCAGCTCCCCATGGTGGAGGGCAGGCTCCCGGTCACCGGCAAGGTGGGCGGCGAGGTCACGGCCGAGGAGGCCAAGGAACTGGCTCGCACCTGCGCGCTGAACGCCCTGGCCGCCGTCAAGTCCGTCGCCGGCGACCTCGACCGCGTCGCGCGTGTCGTCAAGGTCGTCGGCTTCGTCGCGTCCGCGGCCGACTTCACCGGCCAGCCCGGTGTGATCAACGGCGCCAGCGAACTCCTCGGCGAGGTCCTGGGCGACAAGGGCGTCCACGCCCGCAGCGCGGTCGGCGTGGCGGTTCTCCCGCTGGACGCGCCGGTGGAGGTCGAGATCCAGGTGGAGCTCGTCCAGCCGTAGCGGGTCCGGGCGCGAGGCCTGCCCGGCGACGTGCGGGGAAGCGGGTGCGGGGCGTGCGTTGCCAGGCCGGCAACAAACCTCGCCCCCCGTCGCCCCGCCCCCGCAGGATTGGTCCCCGTGCCCCGTGCGGCTCGGGAGCCGGCCGCGGCCGGCGGTCCCTCGCCGTTTCCGGGACCGCACCGACCGAATGCGCCAGGAGGAACCATGCCGCAGCCGCCCGTGACCGACCGGACCACCGACCGGACCACCGACCCGTCCGCCGACCGGTCCGCCGACCGGTCCGTCCACCGTCTGGTGCCCTCACCGGCCGGCCGGACCCATCTGGTGGAGCGGGGCAGTGGACCGCTGGTCCTGCTCGTGCACGGTTTCCCGGAGTCCTGGTACTCCTGGCGCCACCAGCTGCCCGCGCTGGCCGCCGCCGGGTTCCGCGCCGCCGCCATCGACGTACGCGGCTACGGGCGATCCTCACGGCCGGACGCCGTCGAGGCGTACCGCATGCTCGACCTGGTGGCGGACAACGTCGCCGTGGTGGAGGCCCTGGGGGAGCGCTCCGCCGTGATCGTCGGCCATGACTGGGGCGCGAACATCGCCGCCCACTCCGCGCTGCTGCGGCCCGACGTGTTCCGCGCGGTCGGCCTGCTCAGCGTGCCGTACACCCCGCCGGGCGGACCGAAGCCCAGCGAGGTCTTCGCCGGTATGAGCGATCCCGCCGGCCCGTTCGCCGGGCAGGAGTTCTACGTCTCCTACTTCCAGGAGGCAGGCCGCGCCGAGGCGGAGATCGAGCCCGACGTACGCGGCTGGCTCGCCGGCCTGTACGCAGCCCTGTCCGCCGACACCATGCCCCCGCCGGATGCACCCGATCCGCACTTCGTCGCCCCCGGCGGCCAGATGCGCGACCGGTTCCCGGCCGCCGGCCGGCTGCCCTCCTGGCTGACCGAGGAGGAGCTGGACGTCTACGCCGGGGAGTTCGAGCGCACCGGCCTGACCGGCGCCCTCAACCGCTACCGCAACATGGACCGCGACTGGGCCGACCTGGCCGTCCACGAGGGTGCGCCCCTCACCCAGCCGTCCCTGTTCCTCGGCGGCGGCCTGGACGCCTCCACCACCTGGTTGTCCGACGCCATCGAGGCGTATCCGGTCACCCTGCCCGGCCTGAGCGCCTCGCACGTCCTCGACGGCTGCGGCCACTGGCTCCAGCAGGAGCGCCCCGAGGAGACGAACCGGCTGCTCACCGAGTGGCTGACCGGCCTGCCCTCCTGACCCCCGTCCGCCCCCCGGGCCACTCGAACATCAGCCCGTCACCGGATAGCCTCCGGCCATGGCGAATGGTCAGGAGAGTCGTCGGGCGAGTGATCGGGCGAGTGGTCCGGCGAACGGTCAGTGGTTTCCGCCGGAGTGGCCGGACCGCATCCGTGCGCTGGCGGCCGGCACCCTCACCCCGGTCACCCCGAAGCGTGCGGCCACCGTCATGCTCCTGAAGGACACCGGAACCGGCACGGACACCGGCGCAGGACCCGTCGTCCACATGCTGCGCCGCCGCACCTCCATGGCGTTCGCGGGCGGCGCGTACGCCTATCCGGGCGGCGGGGTCGACCCGCGTGACGACGACCGCGACATCCGCTGGGCGGGTCCCACGCGCGCGTGGTGGGCGGATCGGCTGGGCGTCGACGGGGCGGGCGCCCAGGCGATCGTCTGCGCGGCCGTACGGGAGACGTACGAGGAGGCGGGCGTCCTGCTCGCCGGACCCACCGGCGACTCGGTGGTCGGCGACACGACGGGCGCGGACTGGGAGGCCGACCGGGCCGCGCTGGTCGGCCGTGAACTGTCCTTCGCGGAGTTCCTGGACCGCAGGGGCCTCGTCCTGCGTTCCGACCTGCTGGGTGCCTGGGCGCGCTGGATCACCCCGGAGTTCGAGTCCCGGCGCTACGACACGTGGTTCTTCGTGGCCGCGCTCCCCGAGGGGCAGCGCACCCGCAACGCCTCCACGGAGGCCGACCGCACGGTGTGGATCACCCCGGCGGAGGCCGCGGCCGGGTACGACCGGGGCGAGCTGCTGATGATGCCGCCCACCGTCGCGACCCTGCGCGGCCTCGCCGGGTGCGGTACGGCGGCCGGGGCCCTCGCGGCGGCTCCCGGCCGCGACATGACGCCCGTGCTGGCCCGTGCCCGGCTGTCCGGCGACGAGGTCGTCCTCTCCTGGCCGGGACACGACGAGTTCACGAAGCACGTCCCGGGTACCGCGCCGGCGACACCTTCCGACCCGACCGGAGGAGCTCCCGCATGACGGACGCAGCAGCCCTGCCCGGACAGCCGCGGGGCGGTGTCCTGTCGGGCCCGGCCACCACGCGCGCGGTGAACGTCCTCGCTCCCAACGCGTCGGCGATGACCCTGGACGGCACGAACACCTGGATCCTCGCCGAACCCGACTCCGACCTGGCCGTCGTGGTCGACCCGGGCCCGCTGGACGACACCCACCTGCGGCACGTCGTCGACACGGCCGGGCGGGCCGGCAAGCGGATCGCGCTGACCCTCCTGACGCACGGTCACCCGGACCACGCGGAGGGCGCCGCGCGCTTCGCCGAGCTGACGCGCACGAACGTACGAGCACTGGACCCGGCGCTGCGGCTGGGCGACGAGGGGCTGGCCGCCGGGGACGTGCTCGGGGTCGGCGGCCTGGAGCTGAGGGTCGTGCCGACGCCGGGGCACACGGCCGACTCCCTGTGCTTCCACCTGCCCGCCGACCGGGCGGTCCTGACGGGCGACACCATCCTCGGCCGCGGCACGACGCTGGTGGCCCACCCCGACGGCCGTCTCGGCGACTACCTGGACTCACTGCGCAGGCTCAGGTCGCTCACGGCCGACGACGGGGTGCACACGGTGCTTCCGGGGCACGGGCCCGTGCTGGAGGACGCCCAGGGCGCCGTGGAGTACTACCTGGCCCACCGCGCGCACCGCCTCGCCCAGGTCGAGACGGCGGTCGAGGACGGGCACCGGACGCCGGGCGAGGTCGTCGCCCACGTGTACGCGGACGTGGACCGCTCCCTGTGGCCGGCGGCGGAGCTGTCGGTGCGGGCACAACTGGAGTACCTGGGCGAGCACGGGCTGATCTAGCGGCCCGGTGCCCGCCGGGGGCCCGGCGTCAGCGGGAACGCTTGGCGAGCCGCTCCACGTCGAGCAGGATCACCGCGCGGGCCTCCAGCCGGAGCCAGCCGCGCTGGGCGAAGTCCGCCAGCGCCTTGTTGACCGTCTCGCGGGACGCGCCGACCAGCTGGGCCAGCTCCTCCTGCGTCAGGTCGTGCACCACGTGGATGCCTTCCTCGGACTGCACGCCGAAGCGGCGGGAGAGGTCGAGCAGCGCGCGGGCGACACGGCCGGGGACGTCCGAGAAGACCAGGTCGGACATGGCGTCGTTGGTCTTGCGCAGGCGACGCGCGACGGCGCGCAGCAGCGCGGTGGCCACCTCGGGGCGGACGTTCAGCCAGGGCTGGAGGTCGCCGTGGCCGAGAGCGAGCAGCTTGACCTCGGTCAGCGCGGTGCCGGTCGCCGTACGCGGGCCCGGGTCGAAGAGCGACAGCTCGCCGATCAACTCGCTGGGGCCGACGACGGCCAGCATGTTCTCGCGCCCGTCGGGGGACGTGCGGTGGAGCTTGACCTTGCCTTCCGTGACCACGTAGAGGCGGTCTCCGGGGTCCCCCTCGTGGAACAGGGTGTCGCCGCGGGCGAGGGTCACCTCACTCATGGAGGCGCGGAGTTCCGCGGATTGCTCGTCGTCGAGCGCCGCGAAGAGCGGGTTGCGCCGCAGAACGTCGTCCACGAGTTCTCTCCTTGTCGACCGGCTCAGAGGATCTTGTTCCCCCGGTGTACCAGGGGTCCGTGGTGCCCATTTTGCCGGACAGTCCAAACAGTGTGATCTGTCACAAGGATGCCGTACTGATGTCCGGGGGTACGCGGCAGGGGTCCAATTGGACGCCGATCTTCAGGGTCCGGGGCAGATGTCGGTGCCGGGCCGTAGGCTGGCCGGGTGTCCAAATCGCCGGTGAGAGCACAGGCCTGGGGGGCTGCGCGGGTGAGTGTACGTCGCGATTCCGCTGTGGGCGAACAAGGCCCCGATGGTGGTAGGAAAACGGCGAAAGCAACAAAGAGGGCAGTGCCTGCCAAGAGGGTGACTGCGGAGAAGGGTGCCGTGAAGAAGAACGCCGCGAAGAGCCCGGCACCTGCCGAGAGGGCGGCGTCCGGGAAGAGCCCGGCGCCTGCCGAGAAGGCGGCGTCCGGGAAGAGCCCGGCGCCCGTCGAGAAGGCGGTGCCCGCCAAGAGCGCGACACGGGCCGAGAAGGCGGCGTCCGCCAGGGGCGACACACGGGCCAAGAAGGCGGCGTCCGGGAAGAAGGCGGCACCCGCCAGGGGCAAGAAGGCGGCGTCCGGCAAGGAGGCGGCACCCGCCACGGCCGAGAAGGCGGCGTCCGGCAAGGAGGCGGCGCCCGCCACGGGCAAGAAGGCGGCGTCCGCCGGGAAGACCGCGCCCGCCAAGCGGCTGGCTCCCGTCAAGCGGCAGGCTCCCGCCAGGAAGCCCGCCGTCGCCCCCGAGAAGGCCACCGCCGCGGTCAAGGGCGTCGCCCCGGTGAAGACCGTCGCCGCGAAGCCGCCGCGCGGTGAGTCGCGCACCGCGCTGGTCCGCCGAGCCCGCCGTATCGACCGCGAGCTGGCCGAGGTCTACCCGTACGCCCACCCGGAGCTGGACTTCGAGAACCCGTTCCAGCTGGTCGTGGCCACGGTGCTGTCCGCCCAGACCACGGACCTGCGGGTCAACCAGACGACGCCCGCCCTCTTCGCCAAGTACCCCACACCCGAGGACCTGGCCGCCGCCAATCCCGAGGAGGTCGAGGAGATCCTGCGCCCGACCGGCTTCTTCCGGGCCAAGACCAAGTCGGTCATAGGGCTGTCCAAGGCGCTGGCGGAGGACTTCGGCGGTGAGGTCCCCGGCCGCCTCGAAGACCTCGTCAGGCTGCCCGGCGTCGGCCGCAAGACCGCCTTCGTGGTGCTCGGCAACGCGTTCGGCCGTCCGGGCATCACCGTGGACACGCACTTCCAGCGCCTGGTGCGCCGCTGGCAGTGGACCGCCGAGACCGACCCCGACAAGATCGAGGCCGCCGTCGGCGCGCTCTTCCCGAAGAGTGACTGGACCGACCTCTCCCACCACGTCATCTGGCACGGCCGCCGCATCTGCCACGCCCGCAAGCCCGCCTGCGGTGCCTGCCCCGTCGCCCCGCTCTGCCCGGCTTACGGCGAGGGCGAGACGGACCCGGAGAAGGCGAAGAAGCTGCTGAAGTACGAGAAGGGCGGTCTCCCGGGCCAGCGGCTGAAACCCCCGCAGGCCTATCTGGACGCGGGCGGGAAGCCGGCGCCGCCGCTGGGGGCCGGGTGACGGAACGATCTCGGTGGCTTCGGGCGTTGGAATCGGCAGGACGGGGGTGGAGATGACACGGGCGAGCGACACGCAGGGCCCTGCGCGGGACCGCACTCGGGGCGCGATCCTCAGCAAGGACGGGCTGCCCGACTGGCTGGACCCGGTGGTGCGGGCCGTCGAGACGGTCCGGCCCACCCAGCTGAGCCGCTTCCTGCCGCCGGCGGACGGCGCCGGCCGGCAGTCCGCCGTCCTGATCCTCTTCGGCGACGGCACGCGCGGAGACGGGGAGCGGTCCGGCCGCGGCCCGGAGCTGCTGCTCATGGAGCGGGCCGGCTCCCTGCGCTCCCATCCGGGCCAGCCCGCCTTCCCGGGCGGCGCCCTCGACCCCGAGGACGGTGATCCGCGCGGTGACGGGCCGCTGCGGGCCGCCCTGCGCGAGGCCGAGGAGGAGACCGGACTCGATCCGGCCGGGGTCCAGCTGTTCGGAGCCCTGCCCAAGCTCTACATCCCGGTGAGCGGCTTCGTCGTCACCCCGGTGCTGGCCTGGTGGCGCGAGCCCTCCCCGGTCGGCGTCGTCGATCCGGGCGAGACGGCACGCGTCTTCACGGTCCCCGTGGCGGATCTCACGGACCCCGCCAACAGGGTCACCACTCTTCACCCCAGCGGTCACCGGGGCCCGGCATTCCTGGTCGAATCGGCGCTCGTGTGGGGCTTCACCGCCGGCATCATCGACCGGTTGCTGCACTTCGCCGGCTGGGAGCGGCCCTGGGACAGGGAGAAGCAGGTCCCGCTGGACTGGCGCGCATGACAGGGTGGCCTGCGTACCGCAGACGACAAGACGAGGCCTGAATCGGTGAACGTGCTGGACATCCTGTTGCTGCTGGCCGCCGTCTGGTTCGCGATCGTCGGCTTCCGCCAGGGCTTCGTCGTCGGCATCCTGTCGGTGATCGGCTTCCTCGGTGGCGGCCTCGTCGCCGTCTACCTGCTGCCGGTGATCTGGGACGCGCTCACGGACAACGCGGAGGTGAGCACGACCGCCGCCGTCGTCGCGGTCGTCGTCGTCATCGTCTGCGCCTCCGTCGGGCAGGCCCTGACGACCCATCTGGGCAACAAGCTGCGCCGGCACATCACCTGGTCCCCGGCCCGTGCCCTGGACGCCACCGGCGGTGCCCTGGTCAACGTCGTCGCGATGCTGCTGGTCGCCTGGCTGCTCGGTTCCGCCCTCGCCCGGACCACGATGCCGACGGTCGCCAAGGAGGTACGGCAGTCCACGGTGCTCGCGGGCGTGCAGGAGGTGCTGCCCACGGAGGCCAACAACTGGTTCGACAGCTTCACCTCGGTCCTCGCGGAGAACGGCTTCCCGCAGGTCTTCAGCCCGTTCTCCAGCGAGTCGATCCCCCCGGTGCAGGCGCCCGACCCGGCGTTGGCGGGCAGCCCGGTCGCCGTCCGTGCCAAGCAGTCCATCGTCAAGGTCATGGGCACCGCACCCGACTGCGGCAAGGTCCTGGAGGGCACCGGCTTCGTCTTCGACGACCGCCGCGTCATGACCAACGCCCATGTCGTGGGCGGCGTCGACGAGCCCACGGTGCAGATAGGCGGCGAAGGGCGGAAGTACGACGCGACGGTCGTCCTCTACGACTGGCGGCGCGACATCGCCGTACTGGACGTGCCGGAACTGGACGCGCCCGCGCTGCGGTTCACCGACGAGGACGCGAAGCGCGACGGGGGCGCGATCGTCGCGGGCTTCCCGGAGAACGGGGCGTACGACGTCCGTGCCGCGCGGGTGCGCGGGCGCATCACGGCCAACGGACCGGACATCTACCACCGCGACACCGTCCGCCGGGACGTCTACTCGCTGTACGCGACGGTGCGTCAGGGCAACTCCGGCGGCCCGCTGCTGACCCCTGAGGGCGAGGTGTACGGCGTGGTCTTCGCCAAGTCCCTGGACGACCCCGACACCGGATACGCGCTCACCGCGGACGAGATCCGTGAGGACATCGGCAAGGGCCGCACCGCCGACCAGCAGGTGGACAGCGACAGCTGCGCGCTCTGAAAGGCCCCGCCCCGCAGCCTCCCCGCAGCCGCCCGCGGCTCAGGTGCGTGGATGGCGCAGGCGTACGGAGACCCAGCGGGCCCGGCGGCGCAGGATGCGCGGGATGCCCACCCGAAGCTCAGCCCCCGCCAGTTGCGGGGTGCCGCCTCGTCGGTGGGTGCTGCTCGCGCCGCTCGTGGAGCGGCCGTCGCGTGCTACGTCACTGTAGTCGTGCGTCCAGCCCATACCGGGACGTCTGCCCCCGCCCCAAGGTCGATAACCGTTCCCGGGGCGCCCAATTGGCCTATGCGCCGGGCAAGTGGCCGTTGATAGGACAACCGTACTGGTTCGGATACCGGGCGCGTTCGTTCGGTCACCGATCGGGTTCGGGATCCTTCAGCCAGTTGATCAGTTCGGTCGAGAAAGCGACCGGATCCTCTTCGTGCGGGAAGTGTCCGAGCCCGTCGAACAGCCGCCAGCGGTACGGCGCTTCGACGTACTGCCCGGACCCGGCGGCGCTGCGCGTCCGCACCACGGGATCCAGGGAACCGTGCAGATGCAGCGTCGGCACCCGCACCGGCCGCTTCATGCGGCGGTAGAACTGGACGCCGTCCGGCCGGGCCAGGGAACGCATCAGCCAGCGGTACGGCTCGACCGAGCAGTGCGCCGTGGAGGGGATGCACATGGCGCGGCGGTACGCCGTCACCGCCTCGTCGTCCAGCAGCCGCGGCCCGGACCAGTCGTGGAGCAGCCGGCCGACCAGCGCGCCGTCGTCCGCGGTCAGTTGGCGCTCCGGCACCCAGGGGCGCTGGAAGCCCCAGATGTAGGAGCCCGCCCGGCTCTGGCGGACGTCTGCGAGCATGGCCGAGCGCCAGCGCCGGGGGTGCGGCATCGAGGACACCGCGAGCCGCCGTACCAGCTTGGGCCGCATCGCGGCGGCCGTCCAGGCCAGGTAGCCGCCGAGGTCGTGGCCGACCAGCGCGGCGTCGGGCTCGCCGAGCGAACGGATCACACCGGTGACGTCGAGGGCGAGGCCGGCCGGGTCGTAGCCGCGCGGGGTGCGGTCGCTGCCGCCGACGCCGCGCAGGTCCATGGCGACCGCACGGAAACCGGCGTCGGCGAGCGCCACCAGCTGGTGTCGCCAGGTCCACCAGAACTGGGGGAAGCCGTGCAGCAGCAGCACCAGCGGCCCGTCGCCCAGCTCGGCGATGTGGAAGCGGGCGCCGTTGGCCGCGACGTCCCGGTGGGTCACCTCGGGCCCGCCCGGGATGCCGAGCCGTACGACCGAGGTGGGAAGCCGCGCCGAGGGGGAGTGCCCCGAAGGGATGGTGGAGCCCGTCATGAGGACGAGCGTGCCACAGCCTCGATCGCTTCGGGGGACCGGTCCGCGGGGAGTTCCGGGCGCGGGTGCGGCTTGGCGTTCTGCAGTACGCCCGCCGACCGCTTCACCGAGGCGGCGACCTTCTGCGGGCCGCGCCCCTTCCTGGCCTTCTTCGCGAAGACGACGCCGACCAGCGCGAGGAGGCCCGCGACGAGGACGTTCGCCGCGAAGGACAGCAGGAAGCAGACCGCGAGATTCCAGTCGCTCCAGGTCCGGATGCCGTAGGCCAGCGCGAAGCTCAGCATCGGCAGCGAGAACACCAGGAGCAGGCCCGCGGCGGAGAAGGCGCCGCCGCTCGTCACCCCGCGCTTGACGTCCTGCCTGAGTTGGGCCTTCGCCAGCGCGATCTCGTCGTGCACGAGCGCCGACAATTCGGTGGTCGCCGAGGCGAACAGCTGGCCGATGCTGCGTTCGGTGCCGACCGGGTTGCCGTCGGGTGCGCTCATCGCGGTCTCCCTCTTCTGCTGGCTCGTCTGCGTACGGTTCCGTGACGTCTTCCCCGGGCCCGGCCGTGTCCGGTCCGGGTCGGTTCGACTGCGTACGGTCCCGTCTTTTGTACCGTCTCGTCAGATCATGCCGGACCGTCGCCCTCATCGCCTGCCCCGCCCGCCACTTCGGCAAGCCGCGCCGACTCCATCTCCTCGGCGATCCGGCGGTGCTCGGCGGCCTTCTTCTCGTAGATGGCGGCCACACGCAGGTGGTACGCGGGGTCGTCCTCCTCGTAGACGTCCGGCACGCCGCTGAGGTCGTCGTCGCGCTCCTCCTCCGCGACCAGCCCCCGGTATTTGGCGTTCCGCATCTTCAGCAGCACCGTCGCCAGGGCCGCCGCGATGAGCGAGCCGATCAGGACGGCGGCCTTGACCTCGTCCGTCAGCGTCGCGTCGCCCTCGAAGGCCAGCTCGCCGATGAGCAACGAGACGGTGAAGCCGATGCCGGCCAGGGTCGCCACCGCGAACACGTCGGCCCATTCGAGGTCGTCGCTGAGCGACGCCCTGGTGAAGCGCGACGTCAGCCAGGTGCCGCCGAAGATGCCCAGCGTCTTGCCGACGACGAGCCCGAGTACGACACCGAGGGTCTCCGGCTTGGTGAACACGTCGGCCAGCGCCCCGCCGGAGAGGGCCACACCCGCGCTGAACAGCGCGAACAGCGGAACGGCCAGGCCCGCCGACAGCGGGCGCACCAGGTGCTCGATGCGCTCGCCGGGGGAGTGGTCCTCGCCCTCGCGGGTGTGGCAGCGCAGCATCAGTCCGATCGCGACGCCCGCGATGGTGGCGTGGACGCCGCTGTTGTACATCAGGCCCCAGATCACGAGGCCGAGCGGGACGTACACATACCAGCCGCGTACGCCCTTGCGGAGCAGCAGCCAGAAGACGACGAGGCCGACGACCGCGCCGCCCAGCGCGGCGAAATCGAGGCCGTCCGTGAAGAAGACCGCGATGATGAGGATCGCGAACAGGTCGTCGACGACGGCGAGCGTCAGCAGGAAGGCGCGCAGGGCGCTCGGCAGCGACGTGCCGATGACGGCGAGTACGGCGAGCGCGAAGGCGATGTCGGTGGCGGTCGGCACGGCCCAGCCGGACAGGGAGCCGCCGCCTGCGATGTTGGTGACGGCGTAGACGACGGCCGGCACGATCATGCCGCACAGCGCCGCCACCACCGGGAGCGCGGCCGCCTTGGGGTCCTTCAGGTCACCGGCGACGAGTTCGCGTTTGAGTTCGATGCCGGCGACGAAGAAGAAGATCGCCAGAAGCCCGTCGGCCGCCCAGTGCTCGATCGACAGATTCAGACCGAGGGCCCCGGGGCCGAAGTGGAAGTGGCTGACGCTCTCATAGCTGTCGTGCAGCGCCGGTATGTTCGCCCACACCAGCGCGGTGATCGCGGCGACGAGCAGCAGGACACCGCCGACGGTCTCGGTCCGCAGCGCTTCCGCGACGTAGTTGCGCTCCGGAAGGGACAGCCGTCCGAAGGCCTTGCGGGGGGAGCGGGGCGCGGTCACGAAGAAAACCTCCGGTCGGTGGGCAGCATGGAACACATGCCGACCAGACTTCCCGGCGCACCATGAGGATCAGATGAGTCTCTTACGTCCTGACCAGCTTACCCGGGCCCCGTGCATCGCACAGGGCGAGAGCACCCGGCGCGCGTCCGGCGCCGGGTGCCCTCGGTGTACGTGCCTCAGTCCTCGCTCGGCGCCGCCGGGAGCTTCGACTGGATGAGGTCCATGACGGTCGAGTCCGTCAGCGTCGTCACGTCCCCGAGCTGGCGGTTCTCCGCCACGTCGCGCAGCAGGCGTCGCATGATCTTGCCGGAGCGGGTCTTCGGCAGCTCCGCCACCGGCAGGATCCGCTTCGGCTTGGCGATCGGGCCGAGCGTGGTACCTACGTGGTTGCGCAGGTCGGCGACCAGGCCGTCGCTCTCCGCCGCCGTACCGCGCAGGATCACGAAGGCCACGATGGCCTGACCGGTGGTCTCGTCCGCCGCGCCGACCACGGCCGCCTCGGCGACCGAGGGGTGGGAGACCAGCGCGGACTCGACCTCGGTGGTGGAGATGTTGTGGCCCGAGACGAGCATCACGTCGTCGACGCGGCCCAGCAGCCAGATGTCGCCGTCGTCGTCCTTCTTGGCACCGTCGCCCGCGAAGTACTTGCCCTCGAACCGCGCCCAGTAGGTGTCGATGAACCGCTGGTCGTCGCCCCAGATGGTGCGCAGCATCGACGGCCACGGCTCCGTGAGGACCAGATAGCCGCCCCCGCCGTTCGGCACCTCGTTGGCCTCGTCGTCGACGACGGTGGCGGAGATGCCGGGCAGCGCGCGCTGGGCGGAGCCCGGCTTGGCGTCCGTGACGCCCGGCAGCGGTGTGATCATCATCGCGCCGGTCTCGGTCTGCCACCAGGTGTCGACGACCGGGGTGCTGTCCGCCCCGATGTTCTTGCGGTACCAGATCCACGCCTCGGGGTTGATCGGCTCGCCGACCGAGCCGAGGACGCGCAGGGACGACAGGTCGAACTTCGCCGGGATGTCGTCGCCCCACTTCATGAAAGTCCGGATCGCGGTGGGCGCCGTGTAGAGGATGGAGACCTTGTACTTCTGCACGATTTCCCAGAACCGGCCCTGGTGCGGGGTGTCCGGGGTGCCCTCGTACATGACCTGCGTGGCGCCGTTGGCGAGCGGGCCGTAGACGATGTACGAGTGCCCGGTGACCCAGCCGACGTCGGCGGTGCACCAGAAGACGTCGGTCTCCGGCTTGAGGTCGAAGACGGCCCAGTGCGTGTACGCCGTCTGTGTGAGGTAGCCGCCGGAGGTGTGCAGGATGCCCTTGGGCTTACCCGTGGTGCCGGAGGTGTACAGGATGAACAGCGGGTGCTCCGCGTCGAACGCCTCGGGCGCGTGCTCGGCGGACTGCCGGTCGACGGTCTCGTGCCACCACTTGTCGCGCGAGTCGTCCCAGGCGACGTCCTGGCCGGTGCGGCGGACGACGAGCACGTGCTCGACGATCCCGGCGCGCTCGGCGGCCTCGTCGACGGCCGGCTTGAGCGCGGAGGGCTTGCCGCGTCGGTACCCGCCGTCGGCCGTGATGACGACGCGGGCGTCGGCGTCCTGGATGCGGGTGGCGAGCGCGTCCGAGGAGAACCCGCCGAAGACGACCGAGTGCGCGGCGCCGACGCGGGCGCAGGCCAGCATCGCGATCGCGGTCTCGGGAATCATCGGCATGTAGATCGCGACGCGGTCGCCCTTGCGCACACCCAGCTCCAGCAGGGCGTTGGCGGCCTTGGAGACCTCGTCCTTGAGCTGGGCGTAGGTGATGGCGCGGCTGTCGCCGGACTCCCCCTCGAAGTGGATGGCGACGCGGTCGCCGTGGCCGGCCTCCACGTGCCGGTCCACGCAGTTGTAGGCAACGTTCAGCGTGCCGTCCTTGAACCACTTGGCGAACGGCGGGTTCGACCAGTCGAGCGTCTCGGTCGGCTCCTTCACCCAGGTCAGCCGGCGGGCCTGCTCGGCCCAGAAGCCGAGCCTGTCAGCCTTGGCCTGTTCGTACGCCTCCGCCGTGACGTTGGCGTTCGCGGCCAGGTCGGCGGGGGGCGCGAACCTGCGTTCTTCCTTGAGCAGGTTGGAGAGGGAAGAAGTCTCGCTCATCGCCCCATCCCCTCCCTGAGCAGGTTGGCCAAGGATTCGTTGCTCACGACATCTCCCTTTCTCAGGGTTGTCCGTTGTGTCCCAGGCCACAGCTCATCAGACCCGGGGGGCCGATGACAAGGGTCGACGGGCGATTGGTTTAGACCTGTCAGGCTGTCGCCCGTCCTTGCGCCCCAGTCCTTGGTGTGTCCTTCGTGGTCCGTGGTCATCCGTACCCACGGACGCCGACGGCGCGGGGTTCAGTGTCGGTAACGCCGCTCACACCGCCCGCGCCCCGGCTCTCCGGCCGCTCAGGTGGTCAGGCGGTCAGATCGGTCTCCAGCACCCGCTCGAACACCCCGCCGTCGGAGTCCTCGGACAGCAGGTACGCCTGGGCCTCGCCCACATGGAAGTACATGCCGTGCAGCTCCAGGTCGTCGGCGTCCAGTGCGCGGGACACCGACTCGTGGGCCCGCAGGTGCTCCAGCTGCTGGACCACGTTGGCCAGGCACAACTGCTCGGCCGTGTCAGCGGGTTCGCGCCCGGCCAGCCGGGGCCGCCGGGCACTCTTGTCCCCGGGCACGCGCTCCAGGCTCGGCAGCCCGTGCCGCAGCCACCGCTGGAGCGGTGTCCGCGCGCCCCCGGGCTCGGCGCTGAGCAGCGCCTGCATCGCCCCGCACCCGGAGTGTCCGCACACCGTGACGGACCGCACCTTCAGCACGTCCACCGCGTACTCGATCGCGGCGGCCACCGAGTCGTCGCCTCCCTCCTTGCCCGGCAGCGGCACGAAGTTGCCGACGTTGCGCACCACGAAGAGGTCGCCGGGGCCGCTGGAGGTGATCATCGACGTGACCACCCGCGAGTCGGCGCAGGTCAGGAACAGCTGGGAGGGCTGCTGTCCCTCCCGGGCCAACCGGGCCAGCTCGCGACGCACCAGCGGGGCGGTGTTGCGCTGGAAGGCGCTGATGCCACGCGCGAGCTCGCGTCCGGTGGCTCCGGCGGGCCCGGTGCGTCTGCCGGGTCCGGTGGCCTCTGTGGTGCCGGCGGGTCCGCCCGGGCCGGCAGCCGGGCCGGGCGTCGTGCCGTCGGTCCCGCCGGTGACGGCTTGTCGGTCGGTACCGGGTGGTGGCGCGGCCGGGGTGCGTTCGCACTGGTGGTTGCGCCACGGGGTCCAGGGGCGGCAGCGGCAGCCGTCCACCTCGGCCGGTTCGGAGATGCGGATGCCGGGCCGGCGGCCGGTGATGTCGACGGAGCCGCCCTGCGCGGTGTGCGTCTTCTGCCAGTCCTGCAGCGTCTCGTAAGCCGCGTGGTCCATGAACGACCCGTCCAGCTCCACGACGGCGTCCGCCCCGTGGGGCACTTGGTGCAGGACCCGGCTGAGCCGCGGCACGGCGAGGAACGTCAACTGGCCTCGTACATGTACGTGATGAACTCCCTCCCCGCCCTCGTGGGTGATCCGGGTGCGGGTGAGGCGGTGCAGGGCGACACCGACGGCGACGGCGATGCCGAGTGCGACGCCCTCCAGGACTCCGAAGAACACCACGCCGCAGGTGGTGACCGCGTAGACCCGCACCTCACGGTGGCGGGTCACCGTGCGGATGTGGTTGAGCGACACCATTTTGAGGCCGACGGCCATGACCAGGGAGGCGAGCGAGGCGAGCGGGATGAACTCCAGGGCCGGGACCATCAGCAGTGCGGCGATCACTACGAGAACGCCGTGCAGCATCGTGGAGTTCCGGCTGACGGCGCCGGCCGCCACGTTCGCCGAACTGCGCACGGCCACACCGGCGATGGGCAGGCCGCCGAGTGACCCGGAAACGATGTTGGCGGCGCCCTGCCCGAGCAGTTCGCGGTCGAGGTTGGAGCGCTTGACGCGGCCGGCCGGGCCGGGTCTGGCGGCGACCAGCTTGTCCACGGCCACCGCGCCCAGCAGGGACTGCACGCTGCACACCAGCGTGGTGGTGAGGACGGCGGCGACGAGTCCGAGCACCGGTCCTTCGGGCAGCGTGGCCAGGGCGTGACTGCTCCAGGACGGCAGGTCGACCTTGGGCAGGCGGAGCCCGGTGAGCGCGGCGACCGCGGTGGCACCGGCGACGGCGATCAGCGCGGCGGGCAGCTTGCCCAGAAGCTGTCCCGCCCGGCCTGGCAATCGGGGCCAGAGGAGCAGCAGGGTCAGCGTCAGCACGCTCACGGCCAGGTCGGCGGGGCGCAGGTTCGCCAACTGGGCGGGCAGGGCGACCAGGTTGTCCGGTACGGAGCTCTGCGGGGTGCCGCCCAGGACGATGTGCAGCTGGGCGACGGCGATGGTGACGCCGATGCCGGCGAGCATGCCGTGCACGATGGCGGGGCTCACGGCGAGCGCCGAGCGTGCCACGCGCAGACAGCCCAGGCCCAGTTGGGCGAGCCCGGCGAGAATGGTGATGGCGCAGGTCGTACGCCATCCGTAGTGCTGGATGAGGTCGGCGGTGACCACGGTGAGTCCGGCGGCGGGTCCGCTGACCTGGAGTGGGCAGCCGCCGATCCGCCCGGCGACGATCCCGCCCACCGCGGCGGCGACGAGGCCGGCCTGGAGGGGGGCGCCGGTGGCGAGGGCGATGCCCAGGGAGAGGGGCAGGGCGATGAGGAAGACCGCGACCGAGGCCGACAGGTCGGCGCCCGCGACGCGGAAGCGCCGGGGGCCGCGGGGTGGCGGACTGTGGGGTGGGTGCACGTGCTCGGTGCGGGCCGAATCGGCGCGGGCGGGGACGCAGGCTGACATGTTTCCCGTCTCCTACAGCGGCGGGATACCGGGCGCCCGGCGGACGTCCGGTGCGTACGTTCGAGCGCTGACGGCCAGGCTTTGTCGCGCTCAGTAAACAGATCGTAATTGAGAGTAAAGAAGAGGCATAGATGTTTACCTCGAATGGAGTAGCGCCCCGCGTATTCGAGTGAATCAGTTATTTCATCGGCTTGTCGTACTAATTCCTTCTCATTTCCGTGTCACCTTGACGGCGCTGACGGCACGGCCCGGCTCAGCACCCGACATCGCCTCGCCGGCGTTGACCCGAGAGAAGGAAGAAGGTGGGCGGACATGGCCGCCACCCGCAGGATGGCCTCCCGAAGGACGGCCGCGTGTGCCCTGGTCGCCGCGGTCTGCGCCGCGTCGCTCGCCGGTTGCGCGGTCGGCAGCGGCACCGGTTCCGGCGAAGGGACGCACGGCCCGCAGAAGGAAAAGGGGAAAGCGGCACCGGCGCCCAAGAACGCGGTCCGGCTGATCGGTGACGGTTCCACCGCGTACACCGGGGCGCAGCCGCACCTGCCCCGGCCCGAACGCCTCAAGCCCGGCCAGAAGCCCCCGCAGTTCGTGGTCTTCTCGTGGGACGGCGCGGGCGAGGACAGCCAGAGGTTGTTTTCCCACTTCCGCGAAGTGGCCAAGGAGAACAACGCCACGATGACGTACTTCCTGAGCGGCGTGTACATGCTGCCGAAGGAGAAGCGGGACCTGTACAACCCGCCCCAGCACTCACCGGGCCGCTCCGACATCGGCTTCAACGACGAGCAGGGCATCGCCGACACCGTCAAGCAGCTGCGGCTGGCGTGGCAGGAGGGCAACGAGATCGGCACCCACTTCAACGGGCACTTCTGCGGTGCCGGCGGCGGGGTCGGCGAGTGGTCCGTCGAGGAGTGGAAGGAGGAGATCAGCCAGGCCAAGCAGTTCGTGAAGACCTGGAAGACGAACACCGGGATGAAGAACGCGGCGCCCCTCCCCTTCGACTACGACAAGGAGCTGATCGGCGCCCGCACCCCGTGTCTTGAGGGCCAGAAGAACTTCATGAAGGCCGCGAGCCAGATGGGCTTCCGCTACGACAGCAGCGGGGTGAACAACCAGGTCTGGCCGGCGAAGAAGGAGGGCCTGTGGGACCTGTCGATGCAGCTCGTGCCGTTCCCCGGCCACTCCTACGAGCAGCTCACCATGGACTACAACTACATGGTCAACCAGTCGGGCACCGCCACTCAGGGCGACCCCGCCAAGCGCGAGTTCTGGGGCGACCAGATGCGTGACAGCCTGCTCCAGGGCTTCAAGCGGGCCTACGACGGGAACCGTGCGCCCCTGCTCATCGGCAACCACTTCGAGTCCTGGAACGGTGGCACCTACATGCGTGCCGTCGAGGAGGTCGTCGAGACGGTGTGCACCAAGGAGGATGTGCGCTGTGTCTCCTTCCGGCAGCTCGCGGACTGGCTGGACGCCCAGGACCCGAAGGTCCTGAAGAAACTGCGCACCCTCGGGGTCGGGGAGGCCCCGAAGAAGGGCTGGGCGTCCTTCCTGTCGGCCGCGCCCGCACCGGCGCCGAAGGGCGTGCCCGGGGCGCCGGCCGCCCAGCGGTAGCGTCCGCCAGCCGGTAGCCGGCCGCCCAGCGGTAGCGTCCGCCAGCCGGTAGCCGGCCGCCCAGCGGTAGCGTCCGCCAGCCGGTGGCCGGCCGCCCAGCGGTAGCGTCCGCCGTCCTGGTGGCCGCCCGGCCGAGGGCTCACGCCGGGGCGGCGATCTCCTCGCCGAGCACGAAGCCGGGGTCGACCTGCGCCGCCAGGTCGTCCCCGGTGCGCTCGTTGCCCCAGCTGTGGGCGTTCTTCAGGTGGAAGTGGACCATCTGCTGCGTGTAGCGCGCCCAGTCCCGCACCCCGTACCTCGCGTCGACGGCCGTGTGCAGCGCGCGCAGCGCCCGGCAGTTGGCCTCCTCCAGCAGGTCGAACCGGGGCGGGCGGCCCTTCTCCATGGCGCGTACCCAGTCCGAGTGCCCGACGGTGACCAGCAGGTCGTCCCCGACCTGCTCGCGCAGGAAGTCGAGGTCGTCCTGCCCCTGCGCCTTGTTGCCGACGACTTTCAGGGTGACGCCGAAGTCGCGGGCGTACTCCTTGTACTGACGGTAGACGGAGACCCCCTTCCGGGTCGGCTCGGCGACGAGGAAGGTGATGTCGAAGCGGGTGAACATGCCGGAGGCGAACGAGTCGGAGCCGGCGGTCATGTCCACCACGACGTACTCGTCACGGCCGTCGACCAGATGGTTCAGACACAACTCCACCGCTCCCGTCTTGGAGTGGTAGCAGGCGACTCCCAGGTCGGCGTCCGTGAAGGGCCCGGTGACCATCAAACGGACGGTTCCGCCGTCGAGTTCCACCGGCCGGGCGCAGGCGTCGTAGACCGGGTTGTCCTCGCGTACCCGTAGCAGGCGCGAGCCCTCGCCGGGTGGCGTCGTCTTGATCATCTTCTCGGCGGAGCCGATGCGCGGGTTGGTGCCGCGCAGGTGGTCCTTGATCAGTGGAAGGTGCTCGCCCAGCGCGGGCAGGCCGGCCGCTTCGGTCTCGTCGAGGCCCAGCGCCGCGCCCAGATGCTGGTTGATGTCAGCGTCGATCGCGACGACGGGTGCGCCGGTGGCGGCGAGATGGCGGACGAACAGGGAGGACAGGGTGGTCTTGCCACTGCCGCCCTTCCCGACGAAAGCAATTTTCATGTTCACCAAGAGTAGTGGCGTCTTAGCTGTACGTGGCACATGGATCGGGTGAGAGTGAAGAAGACCACTCATTCGTGGGGCGCGGCGCCGGGATGCGTAGGGTCGTACTCATGAGTACGACAGGCGCGAACGCCGATCCGCTCGCGGCCCTGGGCGCACTGCCCGGCGTGGCCGAGTCCGTGGAGTCCGTACGCAAGGCCGTGGACCGCGTCTACGGCCACCGGATCATGCGGCGCCGCAGCAACGAGGTCACCTCCGAGGCGGCACTGCGCGGCGCCCGGGGCTCGGCGGCGCTGTCCGGGGCGGACTGGGCCCTGGAGGAGGTGCGCCGGCGCAGCGACTTCGGCGGCGATGACGAGGCGCGCGCGGTGGGTGCGGCGTTGCGGCTGACCGCCGAGGCGGGGCAGCTGCTGTCCGTCTGGCGTCAGTCGCCGCTGCGGGTGCTGGCCCGGCTGCACCTGGTGGCGGCGGCTGGCCGGGCCGACGAGGTGGGGAGGCCCCGCCAGAAGGGCGAGCCGGTGGACGAACCGCTCGTCGAGCTGCCGCTGCCCGACGCCGAGGAGGCGCACGGCCGTCTGGAGGGCCTGGCCGCGCTGGTCACGGCAGGCGGCTCGGCTCCGGCGCCGGTGACGGCCGCCGTAGTGCACGGGGAGCTCCTGGCACTGCGCCCCTTCGCTTCCCACAACGGGCTGGTGGCGCGCGCGGCCGAACGCATCGTCCTGGTCGGCGGCGGACTGGATCCCAAGTCGGTATGCCCGGCCGAGGTCGGACATGCCGAGCTGGGGCGCGCGGCCTACCTGGCGGCGCTCGACGGCTACGTATCCGGAACGGCCGGGGGCGTGGCGGCGTGGATCGCCCACTGCGGCAAGGCGGTCGCGCTGGGCGCCCGGGAGTCGACGGCGGTGTGCGAGGCACTGCAGCGCGGGGCGGCGTAGGGCGGGCGGGGCGCTGTCCGGCGGACGGGACAGAAATGCGGCGGTACGAGTGCTCGTACCGCCGCTGGCATGGCCACCGGGTTACCAGGCGTCCTCGGTGTTCGCCCATCAGGTCGGGAACTTCGCCCGTCACCTGGTGCGGCTGGCCCGTAATCGACGGGTCGACGTCGCGTGGGTGCCCGATGTCCATGCTCGGTCCGTGGGGCCGACTGCGTGTTTGAGGGGATCCTTTCGGATGTCCTTGGTCTCGCGGGCCGTTGAGTCCTTTGTACTACCGGGCCCGAGCAAGCGGAAGTGTTTGCCGCACTTCTTTACTTTTGCGCTCATACGCGGCCTGAACGGCCGGTCAGGCCGGTCAGGCCCACCGGCCGGTCCGGTGGTCAGGCCGCGGTGGACCGGCGTCGGCTCGCGTACCAGACGAGACCCGCGGTGGCCGCCGCGGCGCCTATCGCCGCCGCGGCTACGAGCGCGGGCCGCGGTGGCACGGAGAAGCCACCGATCCGCTGCTTGAGCCGCACGGGACGGTGGAAATCGAGGACCGGCCACTCGCGCGCGAGAGCCTCCTTGCGCAGCGCCCGGTCCGGGTTGACCGCGTGGGGGTGGCCTACGGCCTCCAGCATCGGCAGGTCGGTCGCGGAATCGCTGTAGGCGTAACAGCGGGACAGGTCGTACCCCTCCGACTTGGCCAGCTCCAGGATCGCCTCCGCCTTGGTGGGGCCGTACGCGTAGTACTCCACCTCCCCGGTGAAGCAACCGTCGTCCCCCACGATCATGCGGGTCGCCACCACCCGGTCCGCGCCGAGCAGCTCGCCGATCGGCTCGACGACCTCGGCGCCCGACGAGGAGACGATCACGACGTCGCGGCCGGCGGTGTGGTGCTCCTCGATCAGGGAGGCCGCCTCGTCGTAGATGATCGGGTCGATCAGGTCGTGCAAGGTCTCGGCGACCAGCTCCTTGACCAACTGGACGTTCCAGCCGCGGCACAACGCCGAGAGGTACTCGCGCATCCGCTCCATCTGGTCGTGGTCGGCTCCGCCGGCCAGGAAGACGAACTGGGTGTACGCGGTACGCAACACGGCCCTGCGGTTGATCAGACCGCCTTGGTAGAACGACTTGCTGAACGTCAGCGTGCTCGACTTCGCAATGACCGTCTTGTCCAGGTCAAAGAAGGCCGCAGTGCGAGGCATGGAGTGCGCCATGGAGTGGGGCAAGGAGCGGGGCAAGGAGTGGTTTTCCACAACCCTGAGCATAGGCGCAGCCCATTCGGCGTAAGGTGTGGCGCGTGGGTTTGCCTGAGAGGGCTCTCGGGTACACCATGGAAGTCACGGATCGTTCGCGACCGTGCTAACCCGGTCCGACTCCTCCCCCCCCGAGTCGGCCGTGGAGACGACCCCCGCTCTCCCCCCCCGGCGGGGGTCGTCGCATGTCCGGATGGGTTTCTTCGCTCATCCCGTGGTCTGGGCCCCGCGCCGTCACGGCGCGGGGCCCAGATGTCGTTGTGCCCACGACCGACTACGCGGCGTAGTTACCGGACTGCTCTGCGGAAGTCGCACACGGGGTGGAGTGAAGCCAGCCCGTGCTCACCGGTTCGGGTGAGTCGATATTCACAACCGTCGAGTTGTCCACAGTTTTTCACCAAGATCCACATGTTTTCCCGGATCGCTGCACCGTGATTCCCATGCGTCCGGGCCGCGCCGAGTTCTACGGCCGGATCTGTTTGCGGACGCGTGATGTCGGCCGTTCGTGCGGGCGCCGGTTTCCGGTTCCTCACACGGCTGCCAATCGCGGAGCCGCGGGGGCTGCGCGAGACCACGAGACAGCGGGCGCGGCCGCGGGAGCCGCGCCGAAGGGGGAAGCGGCCATGACCGGAACCATCACGCACGACCCGCCACCCGCCGCCGGAGGGCGGCAGAGCGGACCACTGATCGTCACCGAGGACGCGGAGCTCCTCGACGACCTGCTGCGCCTGTGCGCGGCCGCGGGCGCCACACCGGAGGTGCGCCACTCGGTGCCTGTGACACCGCCGGCGGCTTCGGCAGCGGCGACGGCCTCGGCGGTCTTGGTGCCCGGGCAGCGGACCGGCTGGGAGACCGCGCCACTCGTCCTCGTCGGGGACGACGCGGCGCGGCGCGTGCGCGGTGCCGTCCGGAGACGAGGAGTGGTTCTCGTGGGCCGCGATCAGGACGACTCGGGAGTCTGGCAGCGGGCCGTCGAGATCGGCGCCGACCATGTCCTGATGCTGCCCGACGGCGAGCAGTGGCTGGTCGACCGCATCGCCGACGTCGCCGAGGGCGTCGGCCGTCCGGCTCTCACCGTCGGCGTCATCGGCGGCCGTGGCGGTGCCGGAGCGTCCACGCTGGCCTGCGCGCTCGCCGTCAGCTCCGCACGGGAGGGACTACGCAGTCTGCTGGTCGACGCCGACCCGCTGGGCGGGGGCCTCGACGTCCTCCTCGGCGGCGAGACGGCGGACGGACTGAGGTGGCCGGCGTTCGCGGCCTCGCGCGGACGGGTCGGCGGCGGCGCCCTGGAGGAGTCGCTGCCCGAGCTGCATTCGCTGCGAGTGCTCAGCTGGGACCGGGGGGACTGCGTCGCGGTACCGCCGCAAGCCGTACGTGCGGTGCTCGCGGCGGCCCGGCGAAGGGGCGGCACGGTCGTCGTGGACCTGCCGCGTCGGATCGACGAGGGGGTCGCCGAGGTCCTCGCGCAGCTCGACCTCGGGGTCCTCGTCGTCCCCGCCGAACTGCGGGCCGTCGCGGCGGCGGGCCGGGTGGCTGCCGCGGTCGGCATGGTCCTGCGCGACCTCCGGATCGCCGTGCGCGGGCCGTACACATCCGGCCTCGACGACCGCGAGGTGTCCCGGCTGCTCGGCCTTCCCCTGGCCGGTGAGGTGCCGGTCGAGTCCGGGCTCCTGCGTGCCACGGAGAGCAAACGCCCCCCGGGCACGCCCGCCCGCGGCCCGTTGGCGCGCTTTTGCCGGGAGTTCTGGGAACGGGCGCTGGCGGATACGGAGGGGCGGGGTGGGGGTGACTGATGAGGGCCCTGAGCGAGGCGGTGGTTGAGGTGACCGCGGCCAGTGACAGCGGGAGGGCGCTTGTGACGAGGCGAGGGAGCGGCGTGGTCGGCGGGGCCGGAGCGGTCGTGAGCGGTGGAAGGCGGACGGAGGCGGACATGGTGATCGCGGGGGAGCCGCCGGGCGCGGCTTCGGGTGCGGAGGCCCTGGGAGGAGGGAAGGGCGGCCGGGGTCTTGAGAGGCCCGGTGGGCAGACTGGGCGGTTGGTTCCGGGCTGGGCTTCCGGGGGCACCGGCGCGCCTGCGACTGTCGAGGCTACCGAGGCTGCTGGGGCTTCTGACTCCTCCTGGGCTTCCGGAGGGAGAGGGGCCGCCTCCGTCGGTGAGCGGTGTCGGGGGCCGGCTTCCGGGCGGTCATCGGTGTCAGTCTCAGGCCTCGGACGGCATCCGGGGCCGGCTTGCCACAGGTTCGAAGGTCCCGCTTCCGGGAGGCACCCGGCGACGGTCTCCCGGAGAGGCCCGGGCCCCGCGCCCGGCATGCTCGACGGTGTGCGGCGGTGGCTTGCCGAGAGCGGGGAGGAACCGACGCCCGCCCGTGTGGCGCAAGCCCTGCGGGAGCAGGGACGGGTGCTCGGGGACGCCGAGATCCTCGGTGCCGCCGATCAGCTCAGGTCGGAACTGGTCGGCAGTGGGCCACTGGAACCGTTGCTCGCCGACCCGTCGGTGACCGACGTACTGGTGTCCGCCCCGGACCGGGTCTGGGTGGACCGGGGCGGCGGTCTTGAGCTGGCGCCGGTCTCCTTCCCGGACGCGGGCGCCGTACGGCGGCTCGCACAGCGCCTCGCCACCGTCGCCGGGCGCCGGCTCGACGACGCACGGCCCTGGGTGGACGCCAGGCTGCCCGACGGCACCCGGCTGCACGCGGTGCTGCCACCGGTCGCCGTCGGCTGCACGTGCCTGTCGCTGCGGGTGGTACGGCCGCGCGCCTTCACCCTCGACGAGCTGGCGGCGGCGGGCACCGTGCCGCCCGGCGGTGACCGCGTGCTGCGCGCCCTGCTGCGGGCCCGGCTGTCCTTCCTCGTCAGCGGGGGCACGGGCAGCGGCAACCCCAAGATGGTGCTGTAACGCCTCTAAAAGGATCATGCTCGTGGTCCCAGATTCGCCACCCGGAGAACCTAGCTGACCTGCGGTTTTGTGGCCGATTTCCCCAGCCTGCGGACGAGCCTTCGAATCCAAGGTGAGCACGAGAAGCGGCCCCGGACAGCGGTTGAGGTCGCTGTCCGGGGCCGCTTCGGGAGGTCGTTCAGGCGCAGGCGCTCACGATGAGCGTGCCGATGTGCCCCTCCTCCGGGGCATCCACCACCCTGGCCTTCACGCTCGAGAACCCCGCCCGGACCAGGTGCCGCTCCCACACCGCCGGCTTGTAGCTGTACCGGTAGGTGAACATGGCCTTCCCCGCAAACCCGCCCTTGTACATGCCCTGCGGACCGTAGGCGCCCGGGATGGCCGGCGGCTGAGAGAAGACGAACGCGCCGCCCGGGGCCAGCCGCTCGCGCACCAGCGGGAAGAGCCGGGACGGGTCGGTGAACCAGGCCGCGCCGAAGATGGAGTACACCGCGTCATAGCGGGCCTCGTCCGTGGCGAGCCAGTCGAGGACCTCCGCCTGCTCGATGCGGACACCGAGCGGCGCCCACCGCTCGCCCGCCAGCTCGACCATGCGCGGCGACAGGTCCACGCCGGTCGCCTTCACCCCCTGCTGCGCCAGGGAGGCGAGGGCGCGGCCGGTGCCGCACCCGATCTCCAGCACCGACTCGGGCGAGCCGAGCAGCTCGGGCCCGGGCCCGTGGCCGGCGTACTGCGTCCAGTGGAACGACGGCTCGGCCTCGGCGTCGAACGCGCTCTTGGCGAAGGTGTCCCAGAGTTCGGTCTCGGCCGGGATGTCGTGAGGTACGGGCACTGTGGTTCTCCTGGTCGTCGGGAGGCCCCTGCCCTCGGGGGTGCTGCGAGGGCAGGGGCCGACTGTAGCGGCGGTCAGTGGCTGTCGGGGACCTTGTTGTCGCACGGCGAGCAGTTCGCGCCGTCGATGGCCCACAGCTCTTCGTCGATGGCCCAGCCCTGGGACTTGAGGAAGTCGCCGGTGCGCAGGCACAGGCCGTCGGTGCGGCGCTCGATGAACGGAGCGTGGTGCTTGTACCGGCCGCCGTTGTACAGGCGGCAGATGCCCCACCAGACCGGGGTGTCGAGGATGAGCTGGTGGACGCCGATGTCGACGAGCTTGCCGACGCCGAGGTGTACGTCCGGGTTCTCGATGGAGCCCATGACGTACATGACTCCGTTGCCGAGGATCCGCTCGGCCATGTCGCGGACCATGGTGTGGTCACGCAGGAGCAGGGCGATCTCCCGCTCCCAGAGGGTCATGCCGGAGTCGAAGATGTTGACGGTCAACTCGGTGATGTGGGGGGCGACCGCGTTGAGGAGTTCCTGCGGGTCCCGGGTGCGGGTGGTGGGGGTGAGGTCTAACGCGACGGTCACGATGTCCTCCTGTTGTGGACGGCGCCTCCAGTCGGAGGCGTCTGGCCCGCCCGCTGGTAGGGGGCGGGAGTCTGGGTGAGGCGCGAGGGCCCGCAACCGGACAGTGGCGGGCAGGCGTACACCTCGATGCTCAAGTCGTGGCTGCCGGAGCGGCCTTGGGCGCGGCCCGCGGACACGCCTCCGGTCACGGCGAGGGAGGCGCCGCACAGCACGCAGGCCCACCCGGAGTACTGGGCCCAGGACAACGCGCCGGCAGACGGCAGGACCGGTGTCACGAGCGGCCTCCCAACTGCCCCCACAGGCCGGTCTCGTCGGTGGTCAGTCCAGCCCTGTGGCAGAGGGCGGTGAGAATCGACCAGCCGGGGCCGTGGCTGTTAATGAGCGGCAGCGGGTCGGGCCCCTGCGCGGTGATGCGGATGCGGGCACCCGCGGTGGAGAGGGTCATCTCTACGACGGGGGCGCCGGAGCCGAGGACGGCGACGAACAGTTCGTTCGCGATGAGCGGGGCGTCGGGGTGCTCGACGCGGCCACGGGTCCAGAGGCGGACGTGGGGCGCCTCGATGGGCTCACCCTTGAACGCCTTCTGCCACGTGTGACCCGATTCGGGCATGACTGGACCCCGCAGACGGTGGCTACCTGAGTACGGATAGTGCTTATCTGTACTCAGATTGTCGCGAGAGTTGGCGCTGGTCAAGAGGGAGGGGAGAGTATGTGTACTCAGATTGACGCGATCACACGGAACGGTGGTACGGCAGTGGCACAGCCCGAGTACCTGCGCATCGCCGCTGAGCTGCGGCAGCGCATCGCCTCCGGCCAGCTCGCACCGGGCGACCAGCTGCCGACCCTGCCCGCCCTGTGTGCGTCATATGGCGTATCCGAGACCACCATCCGCAACGCGCTCCGGCTCCTCGCCACCGAGGGGCTGATCGAGACCCGGGCCCGCGCCGGCACTCGCGTCCGGCCGCGGCCTCCGATCCACCGCATGGCCGCCGACCGCTACCGGTCCACGCCCGGCGCGAAGTCCACCCCGTACACCCGCGATCAGGGCATCGGCTGGTCCGAGTACCGGCTCGACAAGCGGTTCGAGCGGGTCAAGGCCGACGCCGAACTGGCCGGACTGTTCGAGTGCGAGGTAGGCGAGCGGCTCCTCGCGCGGCACTTCGTGTTCCACGACAACGACCAGGCCACCCAGATGTCCACCAGCTACGTCCGCTGGTCCGACGTCGCTGGCACCCCGGTCGCCGACCCGATCAACGAGCCGTGGCCCGGCGGCACCCGCGCGCAGCTCGGCAGCCTCGGCATCCGCGTCACCGCGATCACGGAGTCGTTCACGGTGGGCATGCCGACCGAGCTGGAGGCGACGACGCTCCGCATCGGCGGCGGTGTCCCGGTCCTGCGGTACACCCGCCGGCACATCTCCGACACCGGCCGGATCGTCGAGGTAGCCCATCCGATCGTGCGGCGCGGCGACACCACCATCGTCGACTTCCGCATCGACCTCGAAGACTGACCCTGGACGCACGAAAGCGGCCCCGCCCTCCCGGAGGAGAGCGGGGCCGCGGTCATCGGGCGAAGAGAGCGAGGGCGCCGGTCGCTGCGCCGGCGACGCCGGTCAGCGCTGCGATGGTCGGCAGGGGCCAGCGTCCGCGCTCAAGGGCTCGGAGGCGGGTCTCGTGGTCGGCGACGTCCTTGCCAAGATCGGTGAGGCCCTGCCCGATGCCGTCCAGCTTGGTCTCTACCCGGGTCAGGCCGTCGCTCAGGGATCTCAACTCCTGGTACATCTGCGCGGGCGGGATGTACACGCCCGGGTCGGGCGTCGTCATCAGGCCTCCGGCTGCTTGCGGTTGGGCACGGCGTAGGTGATGCCCCAGGCGCCGAGGACGGCCAGGATCATGGTCACGCCCTCGCCGGTGGTCACCACGTTGTCCTGCACCGCGGTGACGGCGGCCGCGGCGCCGGCGGAGACGCCGCCCACGATGGCCTTGGCGGTGTTGGAGATGCGCATTCTGAACTCCTTCGAGAGGGGATGGGGGGTGGCTGGGTGGGTCAGGAGACGAGGAGCTGCCAGGTGAGCGGTCCGGGGTATCCGTCGGGGTCCCCGGCGAGGGCCTTGTGCGCGCGCTGGAAGGCGGCGACGTTCTGCCGGTCGGCTTCCGACCAGTGCGGGCCGGGGCCGCTGCGGTAGTGGTCGCCGTAGCCCTTCGCCACCAGCTGGTGGCCGAGCTGGGTCACGAACCGGTTGGCCGCACCCGGCTTGAAGTACTTGCGGCCCGGGAACGCGGGCGGCTTCGCCGGGGCCGACGCCTTGCTGGGCAGGTTGCCGAGCAGTTCCCGCAGCGACGACTCGCCGGGGATGCCGTCGGCGTCCTGGTGCGGCGCGGTGCCCTCGAACCCCAGCGACTTCTGGTAGTCCGAGTAGTTGAGGGTGTCGGCGTCCGTCCAGCGTGGCCCAGGACCGGACGCGTAGTGCCGGCCGAACCCCTTCTTCACGAGGGCGCGGCCGACGTCGGTCACCTGGTCGCCGTAGGCGCCGTACCCGTACTCCAGGCCCCCGAGGGTGACCTTGTAGCGGGCGACGCTGCCGCCCGGGATGGCGCTGCCGCTCGGGGCCGGGGCGGCCTGGTAGCCCTTGGCGGGCATGCCGGCCTTCACCCACGCGTACAGCTTGCTGCCGGGGCAGAGGGTCGCGAAGCCGTCCTTGTGCCCGCGCTTGGCGAGGGTACGGCCGGTCTTCCGGCACGCCTCGTCGTACAGGGCGCGGCACGCGGCGAGGGCCTTCGCGCTCGGCTCCTGGTCGCCACCGATGGCGATCTGCACGCCCAGGCCGGAGATGTTGTGGCCGGGGCAGTGTGCGCCCTGGCGGGTCCACCCGCGGCCCTCGAAGATCTCACCGGCCTGCGACACCACGAACGAATAGCCGATGCCCGCCCACCCGTTGCCGAGGTGTTCGGCCTCGATGGCGCGCGGGATCGCGTAGCCGGTGCGCGTGATGTGGTGCGCTCCGTCGTAGTGGATGTAGAACTCGGAGCGCTGCGGCAGGGCGACGTGGGCGGGGCCGTCGCTGCTCGGGTCGTGGTCCCAGGGGGTGGCGCCCCACGCGGCGCGGCTGATGATCGTGACGGACATGGCGGCCTCCAGGCATGAGAAAGCCCCGGGCCGGTCGGCGCGGGGCGGTGGGGTGGTGAGCGGGTGGGGGTCAGTCCAGGGGCCATTCGATGCGGCTGAAGTCGAAGCGGTCGCTGCTGCCGATCGAGGTAGAGCTGTATACCGTCACGGAGCCGGAGGTGGCGACGACGACGCCCAGGAGCGTGGGCGTGCCTGATGTGATCCGGACGGCGGAGAAGTAGTGCTGGTAGGCGGGGGCCAGGTCGGCGGGGATGGTGAACGCGACCTGGGAGCCGGTGAAGGTGCTCTCCGGCTGGGAGTGGCCGTCCAGCCGGGCCCGGTGCCCGTGCTTTTGGACGCGTAGCGGGGCGTAGGACAGGGCGCCCGGGCCCCATTCGTCGAAGGTGACCTCCTGCCAGTCGCCAGGCAGGTCGTCGTTGAGCCGTCCGTCTGTGAGCAGCATGCCGCCGCGCCACACCGTCATCGGTGCCTCCTACAGGGTCACGTAGTTCTGGTCGTCCAGCCGGGCGGCTTCGCCTGCCGGGTGGCTCTTGGTGATGCCGTTGACAGAGCGGACGACGGTGATGCGTTGCCGCTGGCTGGTCCGGTCGTCGAAGTCGTCCCAGGCAGCCACCACCGGCAAGGTGTTGCTGTTGGTGACGGACAGGATGGAACGCATACCGACCGACCCAGCTGCGGTCAGGTCGGTGTCTGTGGTCTCCAGCTGCCAGCTGCCGGGCTCGCTGGTGCCGTCCTGCCACGCCTTGGCGCGCAGTGTGCTTCCCGTGACCTGGAAGCGGATCCAGAACCGCCGGTCGACTGCGTGGGTGAGGCCCGTCGTGTGCTGCGCCAGGAAGCTCTCCGAGCCGTCCACGCGCTTGCGCAGGGTGAGGATGACGGCCTGGCTGGTGGAGAACTCGATGCGGGCCAGGTAGCTGTTGCTGCCGTCCAGGCAGCGGGCGGCGAGGGCAAGGAAGTGCCCGCCCCCCGTGGCGAGGGCGTCGGTGGACACGGATGCGACCAGGTCGACGTCCGCGCCCGAGGAGGGCAGCAGGCAGTACCGGGACACGTTGCTGCTGCCGAGGGAGACCAGGCCGCGGCTGACGAAGGCGGCCCGCACGGCGGCCGCGTAGGTGTCGAACGCTTCGGTGCGCTGCCCGGAGTCGCGCATCGCCCGGGACAGGTCGCCGCCGGGGAAGAACGCCTCACGCTGGGCGCGGGACAGCTCCAGCTGGACGCCGGCGGCGTGGGTGGTCTCGTTGCAGATGTTGTCCGGGTTGTCGCCCGCGATCTCCGAGGGGGCGTCGATGACTGTGACTCCGGCGGCTTGCAGCTGGGTGGTGACCCGTGCGACGAGGTCGGTGTCGAGGCCGCCGATCGCGGTCTCGGCGACGCCCGGGGTGCCGGTGTAGCCGTGGAAGGACAGGCAGCGGCGCGCGGTGTGGACGATCCCTTCGCACTGCGGCTCGTCGAAATTGGTGCTGGTGACGTGGAGGTCGCCGTTGCCGCTGGTCTTCAGCCCAGCGAACTCGTAGTGGCTCATGAGGCCGGCGCCGACCGCGCGGGCCAGCTCGCCGGAGCCGCCCTCGATGCCGCCGCCGTGGATCGCGATGGAGCACCACGTCGCCCCGGCCACCGGGACGGAGCGGCGTTCGTAGTCGACGCCTTCCGTCTCCGCGGCTGCCAGCTCCGAGTAGGAGGCGTACAGGTCAGCCATGTGGTCATCCTCCCTGCACGCTGTAGTCCGAGGCGCTGCCGCCGTCCGTGGTCCAGGGCGGGCCGAAGTCCGGCGTCCCCCAGCCCTCGGCCACGGTGCGGTCGAAGGTGTCGATGACGACGGCCTCTGCTGACACGGCGGTCACGGTCATCGTCTCGCCACCCACCTTCAGGTCGAACGGCAGGTCGTCCGGGTCACTGGTCCACAGGGAGCCCTCGGTGGAGGTGAGGGAGACGGATGTGGCGTCGGCGTCGATCGCCGCGGCGAGCTGGCTGCCGCTGACGTCGACGTGCCCGTACCGGCGGCTGCCCACGACGCCAGCCGTCCACGGTGCGCCGGGACGGCAGTTGAAGGTGATCGTCCACTCGTCCGGCCCGGCGGTCTCCTCGTAGCCGTGCACGAGAACGTCCACATCGTCCGGGCCGTGGTCGGCGGGCAGACGGGTCAGCCGGATCAGGTCCCCGACGTCGGTGCGCAGGATCTCGTCGATCATGGCGAAGACGCGGGGGTTGGCCAGGTTGAGAGTGATGCGCGTGTACCGGACGCCGTTGTAGGTGCCCAGGTGCACGCGCATGCCGGCGACCTGGTCGGCCTGGCCGTCCGTCGCCAGCGAGTAGGTGTACTCGTTGTCGTAGCGGCCCACCCCGTTGGGCGGGTCCTGCACGGACAGGGCGCCTTCCTCGAGGACCTGCCGCGCCGGGACCGCGCCGTACCGCCGTTTCACGGAGACGTCGTTCTCGGTCAGCTTGTCGTCGTCGACCGGCCGGAAGGGCGCCGAGATCA
This sequence comes from Streptomyces sp. NPDC048392, assembly GCF_043200575.1. Classification (NCBI taxonomy): domain Bacteria; kingdom Bacillati; phylum Actinomycetota; class Actinomycetes; order Kitasatosporales; family Streptomycetaceae; genus Streptomyces; species Streptomyces sp. NPDC048392. Next base: position 32,976 of record NZ_JBICYB010000033.1, on the reverse strand, counting down.
GGCCGGCCGAGTAGTCGAGGACCAGGGCGGGGGTCTGGTTCCACAGCGTGCTGCCGCCCCGGTGGATCACCTCGGCCCGGTCCCGGGCGTCCAGCAGGTACCCGAAGTTCGTGCGGCTGGCCTCGTTGAGCAGGGCGAGGAGCTTGGCCCGGCCCTGGATGCCCATCCGCTGCTCGTAGACGACCTGCCCGGCCACCGACGCCGTGTATCCGGCCTCCGCGGCCAGCCGCTCGATACGGGCGCTGGCGCTCTCGCCCTGGAACCCCATGTAGGCGTCCCACACCTCGGCGGCCGTGGGCCCGGCATAGTTCCAGTAGGTGAGGTAGCCGACCGCACGGTCGGTGAGGGTCTCCCCTGCGATGGTGGAAAAGCCCCAGCCCAGCCGGATCTGGCTCACGGGCCCCACGTCGACGTCCAGGGACACGTAGACCTGCTCCTCCCCGTCGACGTACAGATGCACCCCCGGAAAGGGGCCGATGTCGACGGTCACCCTCAGGGCGTGCGGCTGGTCGTCGAAGAGGTTGAGGCCGTAATAGTTGCCCAGGAACACCTCCTCCGAGGCGTTGGTGGTCTCCGAGCGGCGGATGATGAGGACCTGCTGAAGCTCGCCACCGAGGTGCATCCGGATGCTGCGCTGCGGGTCGGCGTCCGTCCCGGACCCCGTGTCGACTATGTCGAAGGCATAGTCGGCGTTCCCGGCACCACCGGTCAGGAACACATCCACGGACCACTTGATGCCCACGCTCGGCACACGGGGCGTGTAGCCGATCAGGCCGCCGATCATGTCCTGAGTGACCCCCACCACCGGCTCGATCCAGTCGGCGAGCGTCCCGGCCGCCCACGAAGGAGAGCGAACCAGGGACCCCGACTCGACCGCCATATCCCGGCCGCCGAACATGCTCTTGGCGGTCTTGGAGTCCACGCCGTCCGTCAGCGGCCAGCACTCCAGCGCCCCCCGCGCCCTGATGTACCGGCGCAGCGCGGAGTCCTGCGGCTTGTTCCCGGCGTCCATCCGCCGCGTGATCCCCGTCGGCGCGATACTCACGATGTTGTCGTTGCCGGACAGGTCCCGGGTGGGCGGCCACGCCGGCACCTCCCCGGCCATACGCACGTGCCGGTTCGTCAGAAAGGCGGCGTTGACGGTCGTCCAGACGCGGCCACCGGACGTGAACGAATCGTCGTCGGGTGCGGCGTCGGCCGCGTCCATGGACGCCACGACGGCACCGCCGATGCCGTCCAGCAGACGGAAGGCGTACAGCTTCCCCGCCGCGGCGTCACCGCTGATGCCCTTAACCCTGCCCAGCTCAAGCTCGGCGGTCCCGTTGCTCACGGCCGTGGTCGTGGCGCCTACGACCGGCTCGCCCAGCAGCGTCCACTCGTCGTCGTCGACGGTCCGGCCCGTGTAGAACCGCACCTCGTAGCCGCCCGCCCCGTTGTCCACATCGAGGGTGACCCGGATCGCGAGCCGCTGCCCGTTGTACGCGCCGACCGCGACGGTGGAGAAGACCGCGGTGCGGCTGGCGAGCGTGCCGTCAGGGGACCAGTAGAGCACCAGCTGACCGGTCTCATATACGGTCACGGCCCACGCCCGGTTGTCGCCGGTGGACAGGTAGCGCCCGGCCAGATCCCGACCAGCCCAGGCCTCCAGAGCGATGTCCAGGCGCAGGTCCAGGTCGCTCACAGCGAGGCCCGTCCCGGGCGTGGTGAGCCCGTTCTCGACCGTGGTCAGCTCCACCCACGGCGAGCCGATGTTGTACCCCCAGCGGAAGGGGGTGTTGCGGCCGATCTTGCCGTACAGCGGGCTCATGGGGTTCCGCGGCGAGTAGCGGTCGTCCCGGTTTCCCAGGGCGCAGGTGCACGTCGTGGGCTCCGCCTCGGACGACGACTCCGAGGTGAGCCCCCGGGTGACGGTGATGGCCGTCTTGGTCCGCAGGCCCGTGGCCGTGTTCCAGGCCCCGTCGTAGTGCAGCTCAGCCCAGACGGGCGGGGGCAGGCTGGGCATGGGTCATCCCTTCACGTACTTGTCGATGTCGCCGCCCGTGGCGGCGCTCACGGACTCCTGCAGGAACTCCCGGAAGGCCCTGCTGCCGCCGCGCAGCTCCAGGATCAGGCGCCGGTCTGCGGACTCGACACGGGCTACCGCCGGGGCGGTGGTGTTGAGGAGTGCGTCGAGTTTGGACAGCGGCAGCACGGCCTCGTCCTCGGGTCCTTCGCCGATCATCGCCAGCGTCGGCCCGGTGGTGATGCCGCCCTCAGCCAGGTACGGAATGTCCGGCGTGGACAGGGTCACCGTGGGGATGTCGACACCCATGAAGCTGCCACCACCGAGGGTGAAGGACAGGCCGTTCCACATCCAGATCAGCTGGTTCACAGCGTTCTTGAATTCCCGGACGATGCTCTCCCACATGCCCGAGGCAGTGCGGCCGATCCGGCCGGGCAACCCGGCGAGGTAGCCGAGGACGTCCCCGAAGATGCCCTGGATCTCGCCTGGGATGGAGCCCAGCCAGCCGATGGTGCCAAGGACGGCACCGATGGCGTCCTCGGCCTTGCCCTCGACCCAGTCCCAGGCGTAGCCCCAGGCGCCGCGGAACAGGCCCAGCCAGTCCTCGATCTTCCGCTGAACCCAGTCGACGCCGTCTCCGATCTTGCCCGTGGTGGCGTCCCAGGCATCCAGGGTGGCTGCCTTCACCTCGTCCCACCGCAGGATGACCAGGGCAAGGATGGCGAGCAGGCCAACGATCAGCAGGACAATCCACGTGATCGGGTTCGCCCAGAACGCGGCGTTCGCCGCCCACACCGAGACTGCCACCAGAGCGAAGGCTGCCGCCAGCAGGAACACGAGCGGCACCAGGACCTTCACCAGCTCCGGGTGTTCGGTCATGAAGTCGGAAACCTTTGACAGCGCTGGCGCGAGGGCCTCGCCGAGCGTCGTGGAGATGTTCCGCCAGACCGAGTCGAAGGTCTTGGCCTCTTCCACGGACGTGGTCAGGCCCTTCGATGCCCCGGCCACCTGGTCGAGGCCGGCGGCCGCGTCAGCGCCGGTGGCCTTCAGATTCAGCAGGCTGTTGCCCATATCCTCGCCAGGGCCACCGAACAGGGCCGCCTGGAGGGTGGTCCGCTTGGTCTGGTCCTCGACACCCCGCAGCGCTTCGATGACCTTGTCGAACGCCTCGGTGCCCTTGCCCTCGTTCATGAGCCTCTGGATGTCCTCGACGTTCAGACCCAGCTCCTTGAGCGGCTCGGACACTGCGCTGGTGTCGGCCATCAGCAGGGTGAACTCCTTGAGTGCGTCGCCCATTTTGTCGATCTCGAAGGTGGGGTTCTTCGCAGCCTGCGCCAGGATGCCCATCATCTCCGGGCCGGAGAAACCGAGCTGATTGAAGAACTCGCCGTACTCGCGGGTGAGCGTGGGGAGTTCCTCCTGCATCGCGGGCGGCAGCTTCTTCGCCGCCGCGGTGAGAAGGTCGAACGCCTCTTCTCCGTCCCTGGCCAGGCCCGCCTTCAGAAGCGTGCCCACGGCCTGGGTGGCTTCGTTCACGTCGAAGCCGAACGTGTCCGCCAGGGCGAGCGCGGACTTGGTCATCTGGGTCAGCTCGGCGTCAGTGGCCTTGCCCATGCCGCCGATGTTCGCGGTGACCCCGGCGAGGGCCTCGTTCACGCCGTCGAGCGAGTCGGAGAATCCGGCCTTGAAGACGTCACCGGCGACCTTGCCCGCACGCGCGGACTCCTCGGCGGTGAGCCCCAGCTGGTTCGTCAGCTTCGTGTTCGCGGCACGGGCGTTCATCGCCGATTCCAGGCCGGCCGCGAACAGGGTGCCTACGGCGGCGCCGGCCGCACCCGCGGCGATGTTCTTGAAGGACCCTTCGACGTCGGACGCGGCCTGCTCGGCGCCTTGGGCCGCCTCGTCGGCGGATGCGCCGACGTCGTCCATGGCGGTGGCTGCCTGGTCGGCGGCGTCCGCGATGTCCCGGCCCATCGCGTCCGCCGCGTCCCCCACCCCGGCGAGGGCGCGTTCGACGTCGTCAGCGGCCCCGTCCGTGCCCGCGGTCAGGTCGTCGGCGTCGATGCCGATCTCAACGAGGAGTTCATCCAGCGTCGCCATGGCCGCCTCCTTGCGTGAAGTCGGTCCCGCCGAGGCGGCTGTTCAGGACCCGCGCGGTGGCGAGCATCTCCTGCCAGTCGGCCGACTGGGTCTGGTCCCACTTCGGGATGAAGTCCTTCGGCACGGCCTTACGGCCCTTGCCGCCCGCGGCGTTGGCGATGACGGCTGCGCGGATGCCGTGCAGGAGGTCACCGCGGTCCGGTCCGAGTGGTCCGGTGAGCTGCTCGTAGGCCATCCACTCGGTCAGCTCGTCCGAGTGGATGTCTGCGAGCAGGTGCCGCACGGACCGTGCTCCCAGGTGCCCGGCTAGGCGGAAGTAGAAGAGCCGCTCTGGCCGGGCTCGGAGTTTCCCGCCGCGTCCTCGACGTCGTCCTCGCCGAGGCCGGACAGCCGCTTGGCGACCTTGGCGAGGCGTTCGAGGACGGCGCCGTTCTTCGCCCCGAGCTTCTTGATCGTGGCGTCGGTGTAGAGACGCTTGAAGTTCTCGTCGACCAGGCACTTGGACAGGAGCCGCGCGAGCTGGTCGGTGAGGTCGACCTCCTTCGGCTTCCCGTTGCCGCCGAAGACGAGCATCTTCTTCTGGTAGTCGTTGCGGTCGGTGCCGGACATGCCGGCCACGCGGACGGTGCCGCCCCACTCGGGGACCGGGACGTCTTCCCACTGGCGGTCGTCGGCGGCTTCGATCTGTTCTGCGGTGAGCAGTGCCATGGTGTGTCCCCGTTCAGGCGATGGTGGGCTTGCCGGAGACCTTGAAGGTCAGCGAGCCGGACAGCTTGTCGTCGGTGGGCGCCGACTTGGAGAACCCGGTCATCACGGCCGCGAAGCTGAACGTGGTCTGCGCCGGGTCCGGGAAGACGATCTGGTAGTTTCGCGGGTCCTTGTCCTCCAGGTCCGCTTCGAGGACGTCGTGGACGGCCGGGTCGTAGTTGATGTCGATCGTCACCTCGCCCGGGTCGATCAGGCCGCCGACGAACTCCATGTACCTGTTGGGGGAGTCGTGGGAGGTGACGTTGATGGTGTTGCGGGTGCGGCCGCCGTCCTCCAGGTTGGACAGGTTGGCGATGGCGGTGAACACCTCGGGTTCTGCGCCGTCGCCGCGCTTGAGCTGGACGCCGAATGCGTCAAGACCGGGCATGCTGCCTCCTCGGGCATGAGTAAGGCCCCGGCTGGTGGGCGCGGGGCGGCAAGGGGAAGGTGGGTCAGGCGGGCTGTTCGGTGACGACCCGGTAGCGCAGCACCAGGTGCCGGATGTCGCCCGGCGGTTCCGGGTCGGTCAGCGTCTGCGAGAACTCGAAGCGCGTGACGACGTGGTGCTGCCCCTCGACGGTGAGCGGCTGATGGTCCAGCAGCGCCGTGACGCGGGCCCCGATCTCCTGGCCCTTGGAGTGGCCGCGGGCCCGGGTCCACACGTGCAGGGTCACGACGGTCTGCCGGCCGAAGTGGCCGTGCGAGTTGTCCGGGACCTCGGTGGCCTCGCCGATCTTGATGTACGGGAACGGGGCGGTCTCCGGCACGAAGTCGTACACCCCGCTGATCAGGGCCATCAGCGTCGCGTCCCCGGTGAGCGCGCCGTACAGGGCCTCTTGCACCGGCCCCATGGTGGACGGAGCGGTCACGACAGGACCCTCCTCACCTCGATCTTCAGCCGGTCCTCGAACCGGGCCCGCTCAGCCTCCAGCGCGGGCCCGAGCGCGGGCTGCGCGGGGATCCGCTGGGTGCCGAACTCGTGGATCGTGGCGTACCAGTCGCGCCGGTCCTTCCAGCCGACCTTCGCGGACAGGCCGCCGCGGGCGTAGTGGATGGCCACTTCGTCCCGCAGGTTCCCGGTGTCCACGCGGACGCCGTTGCGGGTCTGCTCCTTGACGGCCTCCGAGGACGCTTCCACGGCGGCCCGGCTCGCCTGCACCAGCTTGGGCGCCAGCTCGTTGAGGCTCTCCCGCAGCGAGTCCAGCCCGTGGACCTGCATCTGCACGGGGCTGCGGCGGCGGCCGCGGCGACGTCGTGCCATGGCGGCCTCCCTCAGCGCTTGCGGTGCATCTCGCGCCGGATGGCCGCCAGTTCCCCCGCCACGGCCAGCAGCGCCCACGCGGTGACCTCGGAGGGCGAGGCGTACTTGTCCTCCAGGAGGGCCGCCGCCTTCTGCCGGCACTCCAGCGGCTCGGGCGGCAGCGGCGCTCGCTGCTCGTCGGCCGCCATCACCGCTCCAGCTCGAACACGGCGACCGACACGGCGGTGACCGCGTCGTAGGTGATGGACGCGCGCCCGTTCACGCCCCGGAAGACGGTTGTGAGCGGCACGATCGCCGACTCCCCGGCCGGGACGACGACGACGACCTCCGGCAGCGGCAGCCCGGCCACGGTGCCCGGCGTGGCCACGGTCGCCGTGTGCGGAGCCGCGTCGCCGTTCATGACGTACAGGAGTCGGCCCGGGCCGACCGGCGCGGTGTCCCCGCCGGCCGACGCGGCAACGGCGGAGTCTTCCAGGCCGATGCCGCCGTTGACCGGCACCGTGACGATGTCCAAGGCGGCCATCAGGCGCCCTCCTTCTGGATGAGCTGGCATTCAGCCTTGCTGTAGACGGGCGACGACGGCTGGACGACCGACAGGACCCGGAACGTCTGCCCGGCACCGCGCAGCTCGTCGCCGCGCTGCACGTCGGCAGTCGGCAGCAGGTAGACGTCGTGGGTGTGCTCCGATCCGGTCTGCGCCGCCAGCATCCGCTCCGAGGCGGACGGCTGGTCGACCTTCGCAGCGACGTCGGCCTGGCGGACCAGCGTGGTGTCCTGCCCGCCCGCCCCGTCGTCCGTGGCGACGACCCGCCACACCTCCAGCGTGCGGTTCAGCAGGTGCGTGATGTCCATGGGGTCACCTGCTCTCGTTGCCGCGCGCGTACTTGGCGAGGAGGCGGCGCTCGTAGTCGCTCAGGTTCTCGCCCGTGCGGTCCTTGTCGTAGGTGACCGACCGGTCCCCGAGGGACTCGGCGGCGAGTGCGGTGGAGGTCCTCACGTAGCCCCTGCCAGCGACCTGCAAGCACACCTGCTTCACGATGGCGGGGATGTCGGCGTAGCCGTGGTCGTAGACGACGTCCACGTCCACGTCGAGTGGCCAGCAGCCGCAGAGTCGAGTCAGGATCCCGTGCCTGTTGACCCGGTAGTCGGTGCCCTTCACCAGCAACGTGCCATCTTCGGCCACCGAGGTGACCGAAGTGACAGGCATCTCTGGCAGGTTGATCACGCTGCGCCCGTTGCCGACGAGGACCACTTCGTCACCAACCACAGCGTCAATGACCTGCTCAAGCGCTCCACGAACGGTGGTCTCCGCCTCGGCGATCTTTCTGGCAGCCTGCTCAGCGTCGATCGTCGGGAGCTTGAGGTGAAGCCGTAGCTCCTCCGGTGTGGCCCACGGTGACGCCACGGCCTACCCCCTACTCGCTGGAGTCGGAGGGCTCGCCGGTCTCCCCGGCGTTGCCCTGGCCTTCGCCTGGGGCCGAAGGCTTCGTCGTGGCCTTGGACTTGGCGGTGTTCGGCGCCTGCCGGGTGGCGGTGCGCTTTGCTGCCTGCTTGCCCGACGTGCGGCGGGCGTGTCCAGCAGCGACCCACGCGCGGGCCTGATCGTCGTCCACGTCGACAACCTGGCCCGTGCGGTAGCGGAGCCCCATCCCGTCCGAGACGGACGGGATGGCGGTGATCTCGATACGCATCAGGCGGCCGGGTGGGCGAGGATACGCAGGGCTTCCGGGCGGACGACGTCGCCGCCAACCCGCTTGCGGATCTTCCAGCCGATCATGCCGTCCTCGGCGTACAGCTGGTCCAGGACCTTCACGGTCATCCCCGCGCGGTCGTAGATCCGGTAGCCCGCGGCGAAGTCGCCGAACGCCACTGACCGTGCGGACGCCGCTACGGAGGCCATGTCCTCCTGGTTCTCCAGGGCGTAGCCCATGAAGGTGTTCGGGCGTCCCGCCTGGACGCTCGGCTGCCAGTAGTACTGGTCGTTCGCGTCCTTCAGCAGGGTGATGGCCAGCTCGGTGGTGGACGCCATCGCGAAGCGGCCGTTGCGCCGGTACTGCTTCGGCACCCCGTAGATCAGCTTCTTCATGTCGTCCAGGGCGATGGCGGCTGCGGCCGCCGCCGCGAGGGTCGGCACGCCGCCCCCGGCGGTCATGAAGCCGACCGGCTGGTGGGCGGCGTGCCCGGCGCCGATGGTGAATCCGGTGTCCTCCGCCTCGCCTACGGCCCGGGTGAAGGAGTCGCGGACGAATGCCTCCAGGTTGGTGTCGGAGTCGTCCAGCTCATCCTCACCGATCTTCGCCAGACCGTAGAGGTCCTCGACGTAGGTGAACTCCTCCTCCGGGGTGTCGGGCATGGAGTCGGTGAGGGTCTGGTCAGCCGTCTCCAGCTTGCCCCAGCCCACGGTCACCTCGTCCAGGCTCCGCCGGCGGACTCGGTTGGTGGTGATGGAGCGGGAGTTGGCCATCGCGCGGACGATGGTCAGCGCGGGCAGTGCCCGCATGATCTCCGTCTCCAGGTCCTCGGGCACGAGGATCTCGCCAGCTGTGTTTTCCACGAGGGCCCGCTGCTCCGGGGCGAGACGGGCGCCTCGACGCAGGGCCTGGAAGAACGCGGCCCGTCGCTCCTGCGCGCGGGTCTCGTCGGTGCCGCGGCCTCCGTCGTCCGGTCGCCCGCCCCCGCGCCGGATCGGCTCGGCCATCTGCGCGGCCCGCTGCTCCTCGGCCTCCAGGCGCTCGATGCGCTCGGTCAGGCTCCGGAAGTCGGCCTCGTGCCGGTCGTAGGACTGGCGCTCTTCCGCCTCGAGGCCGCGGTTCGCAGCCTCGGCGGTCTCGGTGATGGCCCGCATCGACTCAACGACGCCGGCCCGCTGCTGCCGCAGCTCCACGCTGGTAGGCATGGGGTCTCCTCAGTGAGATGGGTGGTGATCCCGGGCCGGTCGGCCGGGAAGTTCAGAGGCTGGCGAGCATCTCCAGCTCGCGAAGCCGATGGCGGGCCCGCTCGTGCGGATACGCCTGCGGCCCCGGGGCCGACCGGTCGGCGGCCTCCAGCAGCGCGCCGAGCGCGTCGTGCGCGTCGGCGACCAGCTGCCGGTTCGACGCGGACAGGACCTTGCCCGCGCGGACCTCAGCCAGGGCGCGTGTCACGGCCTCCGGCTCCGGTGCGGTCTCCTGCCCGGTGTGGCGCGCGGCCGCGGACCGAAGCTCGGCCGACGTCGCGGCGAACGCCGGGTACGTGACCACGCTGACGTCGCCGCCGTCCAGGTCGATACCGAACACCTCGTGCGTGTTCCCGGCCCAGCCGTCGGCGGTGACCCAGAACCCGAAGCTCATCTGGCTGATGTCGCCGCGCTCCAGGGAGACGGCCAGGTCGCGGGCGTAGGAGACGTCCGCCATCCTGGCGTCCACGTCCACGCCCTCTTCGGGGTCCTCGGTGAGATTGGCGGTCCCGGACGCGGTACGGCTCAGCAGCAGGTTGGGATCGTGGTTGATCAGGAAACGGACGTCCGGATCCAACCCGAGAGTGCGCGTCGCGGCCCCGGGCATGATGCGCTCGCGCCAGCCGCCCATGTCCTCGGAGAGCGAGTTGTAGACGATGCTGCGCCCGTGGAACTCCAGGCGGCCGGTCTTGTCGTCGGCCCGGGTGATCCGCAGGTTCTGGAGCGGGAAGGCTCGGACCTCACGTGTGCGCGGCATGCGCGCCTCCCTACAGGTTGAATTGGAGTCGGCAGGTACACCCGGCGATCTCGTCCACGCCCAGGCGGTGATCGTGCGGCCAGCGGCCCTCGCGCTTGCCGATCTTGAAGTCCTCGCGGATGCCGACGGTCTGCCCGTCCGCCCGCGCGTGAGTCTTGCGCGGGTTGGCGTCCCACACCCGCCACGTCTTCGTCCGCGCGCCGGACTGTTTCGCGCCCTCGTGCGAGGCGAAGTTCGTCGTCTCGGACACGCGAGCCTGCGCGAGGACCCGGGCCCGGGACTCGGTCATCTGGTCGAACATGTTCCTCGCCGACTTCTGCACTTCGGCCGGCGCGGCCTTCAGCGTGATCGTGGAGCGCAGCCTTTCCACCGTGGTGCCGTTGACGTTCGCCGCCGTGGAGGCCGCGCCTGCGGCGAGGAAGGCGGTGGTCTCCTCCACCGCGAAGGCGCCACCGAGCGCGGCCGCCGTGCTCGCGCCGACCTCGCTGGTGAGCGACCGGGCGAGCTGGAACAGGATCTCCGTCAGCTCCTCGTTGTCCGCGCTCAGATCGATCAGGTCATCGGCCGATGAGTCGGGCGTGACGCCGAGCGCGGCCAGTACCCGGTCGCCCTGCTCGGCGAAGAACGTGCTGATCGCCTCGAAGTGTCGCTGGATCCACGACGGCAGCTCCTCGGGCGACGGCGTTTCGACGCTCTCCTCGGCACGCCGGTGCGGTGGCCTCGGGCGGGAGCGGGTCCCGCTCAGCATGAAGGGTGTGCGGTCCGGCCCTGTCGCGAGCGTCAGTTCCGTGAAGCCGAGAGAGACAGGCTCTACAGGCGCAGGCGGCTCCTCTCCGTCCTCGGCGTAGGTGAGCGTCATGTGGGGCGTGAACCCGTGCTCGCTACCCGCTGGTATCCCGGCTGCCGTCAGCGCCTCGACCAAACGATGCCGCAGCTCTGCCAGCCCAGGCACGTCGACCGTGGCGAAGTACGGCACCCCGTCCTCCCCGGCAGGGAAGTGCCCCAGGCCGCCGACCGTGCCAACCAGTTCTTGATGCTGCGCTGCCAGGCCTGCCACGACGGTTGCGACCGCTGCACGCTGATCCTTGGTCAGGTCCTTGCCGAGGTAGGCGAGGGTGGCGTGCAGTTCCTCTGCGGGCAGTCCACCCTCGATGGCGATCTGCTCGGCGACATCGGACGGAGGGAAGAGAGCCACCATGGTTGCCCCTGTGGGAACCTCAGCAGCTGCTCGGGCCTGGCGGCCGGGCAGGCCTCGCTGTTCAGGCGGCGCAGCCTGCCCGGCCGGACTCATGTTGAGCGGCACAACGTACTCGTCGCCGCCCTCGATCGGAGGCTCGTCCTCCTTGGCCCTGATCTCGTTGACGGACAGCCACCCCCACTGGCGGCCCTGTGCGTAGGCGGCGAACCGTTGGGCGGTGTCGCCTCGCAGCAGCGCGTCCGGGTTGAACTTCAGGTAGATCGACGGGTCACCGAACAGCCGGTTCGCCGTGCGCTCCAGCCGGGTCAGCCAGGGCAGCAGCGAGTAGATGACGTAGCCGAGGGACTGCTGCTCGATCCCGGACCCCCACGAAGTGGACCGCTCCACGTCGCCGATCATGTGCGGCGGCACCCCGAAGATCCCCGCGATCTCCGCCCGCGTCAGCTTGTAGACCTCCAGGAACTGTGCGTCAGCGGGGCTGAGCGTGGTCTTCTCCCACTTCGCGCCAGCCTCCATGACGGCCAGCTGGTGGGCCTTGTCGAACCCCTCGTGAAGGTCCTTCCACTGGCGGGTGAGTCGCTCGTACTGCTCGTCCTTCAGGACCCCGGGCACCGAGACGATGCCCCCCGGCGACGCGTCGCGCTGGAAGAAGGAGCCGATGTACGCGTTGGCCGCGTACCCGGTACCGACCGACTGGCGAGCCATACCGATCGGGGACAGGCCCTCGGATCCGCCGACACCGAAGGACCGGAAGTGCAGGAAGTTCTCAGAGCGGACCAGGCCGTCGGCCTCGCGGATCGGCGCCCATTCGTCGTCGTCCAGCGTGATCTTCCAGACCGGTTCGCCGGAGTCCTTCATCCGGCGCTGCTCCACGCTGGGCCAGGAGACGGGCCACAGGCCGACCGGCCGACCACCGTTGTTCCGCTCGATGTACACGCCGCCGTTGCCGCGAACCAGCATCCAGCCCAGGACCTGCGACCAGAACTCCCCGGCGGGAAGGTGCGGGTTGGCCTGGTAGGTGAGCAGTGGCGCGAGCGGGTGCTCCATCACAGGCAGCCGCGTGTTCCCCGACTTCTCGAAGACGCCGGTCGGAAGCATGCTCCCGGTCTCCGCCAGAAGCCGCACCGACGAGAACACGGCGGCGACCTGGAGGGCCCGTTCCGGCGTGACTGACACCCCGGCCGACGTTGACCGGCCGTCCAGCCGCGGCAGGCTCTTACGGCTTCGCTCGGTACGGCCTCCGAAGAGGCGACGGATCATCGGCATCAGGCGCCCCCTCCCTTGGGCCGGACATTCCCGGCGACGAGCAGCAGCACGGACAGGGACAGCAGGGCGAGGCCGGCGCCGAGCACACCCCCGAGCACGACGCCGACCGTCACCGCCCCCGCCATCCCGGCCGCCGCCCCGGCCAGCTCACACACCCACTGGGCACGCTCGTGCACAGCAACGCACCCCCTTGGGTCAGCTGATGATGCGGATCTGCGGCGCTGGCTCTTCCTCCGGTTCGGCCCGCAGGAGGTGCATGGCCAGGGCGTTCAGGCCCGAGGCCACGCCGTCGATCCGCTTGGCGGACAGTTGCCGGTCAGGCTTGACCGGCTTCACGTAGCCGTCCGAGTTGGTCTTGATGCCGACGCAGTCGACGTGCCACTTCAGGATCGGGTGCCCGCCGTGCGCGATCCGCTGGGACAGCACGAGCCGCTCCAGCTGCTGGCACGGCTGGTTCAGCCCGGCGTATCCCTGGGACACCTGCTCCATCTCCACGCCGGCGTCCATCAGCTCGGAGACGGTCTCGGTCGCATTCCACCGGTCGTAGCCAACGGCCTTGATGTTGAACCGCGGGGCGAGCTTGTCGGTGACCAGCTCGCGGACCGCTCGGTAGTCGACGACGTTGCCCTCCGTCAGCCGCAGCGCCGGACCGGCGTGCGCCGCCGTCCTCGACCAGCGTTCCAGCGGCACCTTCGTGCGCCGCTCCAGGTCCTTCAGGTTGTCCTCCGGCAGCCAGAAGAACGGCACCCAGATGTGCGGCTCCTCTGGGTCGTCGGTCTCCGGCGGGAACCACAGGCTGAAGCTGGTCATGTCTGTGGTGCTGGACAGGTCCAGACCGCCGTAGCAGTCGCGGCCCTCCAGGTCGTCCAGCTCCACCGGCATGGGCAGGCCTGTCACGGGCTCGCGCGCGCACGCGTCCCAGTCGTCCATGCGCAGCCAACGCGTGGTCTGCTTCGTCCGCACGTTCAGGTGCAACCTGAGGTACCGGTTCAGCTGCTGCGGGGAGCGCTTGGCCTGTGCGGCCTTGCTCGCCAGGTAGTCGGCGAGCACGGTCACGTTGTAGCCAGGGTTCGCGGTGCGCAGCGTCTCCTCGGCGAACGGGTCGAAGTCGTCGGCCTGGTCGTCGGCGCCGAACACGACGCCCCACACAGTGGGGTCCTCGGCGTGCCCGCCAACGAGGGTCTCGATCTCCTCGCGCTTGGTCGCGTAGATACTGCCGGTCTCGGCGCCATCATCCGCGGTCGTGATGAACACGATCAGCGGCTGCGACCTGGACCCGGTGCCGGTCTCCAGCGCGTCGACCACGTCCGGGTTCCGGTGGACATGGACCTCGTCGACGATGCCGCCGTGGACGTTCAGGCCATGCGCGCGCAGGCCCTCACTGGACAGGGCCCGGAAGAGCGAATGCGTGACCGGGTGCTCCAGCAGCTTGCGCTGGATGCCGCGGCGCCCGAGCTTCTTCTTCAGCGGCGGGCTACCGCTCGCCATGTTGGCGGCGGCGCGGAAGACGATGTTCGCCTGCTCGCGGTCGCCGGCCGCTGCGAAGACCTCGGCGCCTTGCTCGCGGTCAGCGAACGCGAGGTACAGCCCCAACCCGCTGCAGATCGTGGACTTGCCGTTCTTGCGGGGGATCTCGAACCACACGGTTCGGATCACCCGGTAGCCGTCCGGCCGCTTCAGCCCGAACACCGGCGCGACCAGGTAGCGCACCTGCCAGTCCATCAGCCGGAACTCACGCCCGGCGTGACGGCCGATCAGCTGCTTCAGCAGCAGGAAGAACTTCAGGACCCGCTCGACAGCGAGCAGGTCGAACCACGTCCCCGACGGTGCGGGCAGCGGCGTGACCAGCAGCGGCCGGCGCCCCTGCGACAGCCACTCGGTCCCCTCGACCAGGCCCTCGTCGACCCAGCCAGCGATGGCCTGATCGATCTCGGCCGTCAGCTTCGCGCGCAGCTGCTTAGTCGAGGATGTCCTCACCTTCGTTGCCATCGTCAGCCTCCGGCTTCACAGAGCGGAGACGCGCGCTCGGAGTCAGGAACAACTCCTTCGCCAGCGCCGCCACGGTGGTCGCCGCCTCCCGCCAGATCTGCCAGGCCGGGTTCTTCGCCGGGCCGTTGCCCGCGCGCCGCTCGGCCACCAGGTCGTCCGACTGCAGCAGCTGCTCCGCCTGGACGAACTTGGACCAGGCCGCGCAGTACGTGGCCAGCACCGCCCGGTCGACCATGGCCAGGACGCCGAGCCGGTCGAGGTCGGGCACGACGCGCCCCCACTCGGCGGTCGCCTCCTCGTCCAGCCAGTCCGGTGCGTCGGGCACGCCGGGCGCGGCCGTGACTCGCTTCGGGGTCGGCCGGCCGCCGGGGTTGCCGCGCAGCGCGCGCACGTTGTCCGGCTGGGAGATGGGGCCGCGGGCTCCCATGGACGTCACCCCCTGGTGTCACGCAGCGTGGTCGGTGGTCACAGGCTGCTCAGGAACGCGGCTGGAACTCGCGGTTGCGCGCGCGACACCCCCGCCTGCGCTGGAAATCCCCCCCACCGGAAAGATCCACATCCCCCCCTCGGGGGCTGGATCACCTCGGTGAGGTGGTCTCGTCGGCCCTGTGGATGCGCCACCAGGACTCGATGGCCTCGATCGTACCGTCCGGCCTGCCGTCTCGTCTTGCCCGTCGCACACACTCGTCCTCGGGCGTGGCGATGAGCACGACGCGGGCGCCGTCCGGGGCGAGGCGCCAGCGGTCAGCGTCGCGCGGGGCGGTGGCGATGAGCCAGGCCCGGGCCACGTTGTGTCGGCGTTCGAGCCGCGCGGTCACGGCGTCGCGCGCCTCGGCGATGAAGGGCACGAGGGCGGCGGGGTGGGAGTGGGGGTGGGGGGACCCCAGGGCCACCCCCAGGGCGTCCCAGTCGACGACGAGGTCACCGGGTTCGACCCGCTCGCGGACGTAGGTGGTCTTGCCCGAGCAGGGTGGCCCGCAGACGAGCGTGACCTTAGTGGGCTCGGTCAGGCGTCTGGGGCCTGCGCCGGCGAACCCTGTCTCCTGCGCGGTCTTGGCGTCGTGGCAGGGCTTGCACATGGCCTGGAGGTTGACGCGGTCGAACGCCAACCACTCGTCGCCGCGGTGCGGTCGGATGTGGTCGACGACGGTGGGCGGGGTGCCGCATCCGCCTCGGCAGAACGCCTCTTCGGAGAGGACCTGGTCGCGCAGTGGTTCCCAGCGTGGGTCGTCGTAGACCCAGGACCAGGCCTTGCGGGTGTCATTGGCCTGGCGCTGGATGGCCTTGGTGCAGCCGCAGCGGCCGCCTGCGGTACGGCGCTGGCCGCACGCGCTGCAACGGCTCGGAGGGCGGCGGGGCATGCGCACCTCCTACAGCAGAGCGTTGATCGCCTTGTTGAGGTGGGCTATGGCCTCGCCCAGGGTGGCTTCCTCGCGGGCGAGGTCGGCCCGAGCTTGGGCGACGTCGACCTGCCGCGCGTACACCAGGGTCTGGGCTTCCCTCAGTTCCTCAGTGGCGTGGGCTGGGAGTTTGGGCATGGGTGCCTCCAGGCGTGCGTGAGCCCGGCCTGCTCGGTGCGGACCGGGCTCGGGGGACGGGAGTCAGGCCTTGCAGTAGGTGTCCTTGATGGCCTGCACGATCTTCGCCGCCTTGGCCTCGTCCACGCTGGCGGTGCCGCCGTCGTACCTGAAGGCGGCGTTCTTCACGATGGTCGCCTCGCCCTTGCCCTTGCGGATGTCGTCGCAGACGCCGACGGACCGGCTGATGGCCCGGGACTCCTTGACGGTGAGGTTCGGGTCGATCGCGGTGAGGGCGGTGACGAGCGTCTTCTCCTGCTCGGGCGTGGGGCGAAGGAAGGCGCTGCTTTTGCTCGGGCTAGGCGAAGCCGGGGCGGCCTTCGGCTTGTCCGTCGTGCTGCTGTCGTCGCTGCTGCTGCACGCGGTGAGCGTGAGGACGAGTACGGCCAGGGCGGCGGCGGTCGTGGCGCGGGCGTGCATGGTCCCCCCCCAGGGATGGTGAATGGTGAGGGGCCATCATCCGTCAAATGGGGGGCCAGTGAAGGCGTGGTGATGTTGCTGTGACACGACGACGCCCCGACCGGGAACCCATGCGGTCGAGGCGTCGTCGCGCGTCTGTGGGGGAGCGTCAGCAGCTCTCGCCGTCCTTGACCGCGAACAAGGTCACGAACGTGTCGGTTGGGTAGGCGCCGGGCACGGGTTCCTGGCTGCAGACGGTCCAGTTGCGGTCCAGGATCTGAAGACGGCCCTGGCCGCTGGCGTCCTGGTCGTCGAGAGCGTAGAAGCCTGCGGCCTGTGCTGCGTCCTGTGCAGCCTGGAGGTCCTGGCCGACGAGGTCGGGCAGCGTCCCGGTATCGCTGGCTCCTGCGGCAGTGTCGGACGTGTCGGTGTCCGTCTCCGTGGTTTCGGCAGGGGCCGTCTCCTCCTTGGTCGGGCTACTGCTGGCCTCGGTGACGGTGTCCGGCGTGTTGGGGCCGGAGCTTTCGCCCTCGCAGGCGGTGAGCGTCAGCGCGGCGGCTGCAGCGAGTGCTGCGGCGATGGTTCGGTTGCGCATGGTCCCCCCAGGTTTTTCGATGCTGGCGGGACCATGGTCCGGCATATGCGGGCCTGGTGATGCCGGTGTGTCTGTCCTGTGACGTCTGGGTCCGCGCAGGGCGCAGCGCCAGCAGCAAACCCGCTCTGTGTGAGCGATGGGTTGCCCTGCGCGGACGTGTGTGGATGCCAGAGCCCCCAGGCCCGTGAGGGGCGCTGGGGGCTCCGGTCCGGGCGCGACTCCGGATACTGCGCTGGGTAGCCAGTGGTGCCGTCTGCGGGCACAAGTGTTCACCGGGATCGTTGCACCTGTCTGACCTGGGGTCAAGCGGCGACGCGAACCGCGCGTTTGGCGGCGAGGGCAGCGACGTCTGCGGCGGCGTACCAGGGCTGGCGCGGGCTGCCCCCGGAGCGGGTGAGGTGGCCGCGGTGGACGATGGAGCGGAGGCCGGTCAGGGTCACGCCGAGGACGCGGGCGGCCTGGTGGGCGGTGAGGTGGCCGGGGCGGATGATCTGTGACTCCATACGCCCCATGATGCGGCAGGGCCCGCCGCGGTTGGATGCCGCGGCGGGCCCGGGCGGTCTGCTACTTCTTCGGCTTCTTCGGGTCGGGCTGCGCGGGCTTCCGATACCCGCCGCGGGAGGCCTGGTACGTCGTCTCGTGCCCCTTCAGCCGGGGGTCGTCCTGCTTGATCGGCTTGGGAAATCCGAGTGCCATGATGGCTGCTCCGTCTCGTGGTTGGGATGGGACCGGGGCGGCCGGACGTCTTGGCGGATGACGGCCGCCCCGGGGTCTTAGGTGTCCTGGTCGGCGGTGCGCGCGATGTGGACGTGGGTGTGGTTCGGCCGGTCTGGCGGCGCGGTCTTGTAGATCAACATCCCCTTCTGGCCTTCGAGAGGGGCCACGCCGATCAGCTCGTGACCTGCGCATTCGCGGCAGGAGGGGCGGTCCTCTCCCGGTGGGGGAGGGGCGGACGAATCGGACACGCGGCGAGTGACCGACCACCAGACGGCCACCGTGCACGCGATCACCGTGCCGAGAATCCCGGCCGCATCCGACCAGGCGAACAGCACGCCGAAGAAGACGGCGAGTAGCAGCACGACGACGACCGCACCGCCCAGCGCGCTGCGCTCCTCCACCTCGGCCGGCTCCTCGGCAGCCTGCTTCCGGCGCCCCATCACAGGGCCCCGTACACGGTGCCGCCGAGCCAGTTCGCCGCCGTCGCTAGCGGCACCGCGGCGAACCCTGCGACGCCGGCCGACGTGCCGAGGGTGATGCCGCACCAGGCGCCGCGCTTGATCGTGTCGCCGTGCTTGCTCTTCTTTGCTGAGACGACGACAGCGACGGTGAGGATCAGCACGATGGCGACGCCGGGCCCGGTGAGGGGCAGGAACGTGCCGCGGGCGGCCAGCTCCCCGGCGCTGCCGCCGACGCCCCACACGAGGGCCGCGTCGCCGAGCCAGTTGGAGAGGCCGAGGACGGCGCTGGACGCGGTGCCGATGAGGCCGCCGACGCCCAGGGTGGTCAGCGCGCCGTAGGACCAGGAGAGGAGGAAGGGCAGCAGCTCGGCGGCCTGCCGGGCGGGGTCCTTCATGAGGGCCTTGCGGCCGGGCCACCAGGTGAACAGTTGGTGGGCGAGGAGCATCAGGCCGACGGTCACGCCGCCGTAGGTGACGTAGTTCATGGGGTCCTTCAGCGGAGGACGGCGACGCCGAGCGCCGCGAGGGTGAGGATGAGGGCGACGGTCCCGGTGATGCGGGGGACGTCGTGGAGCGCGACTGCGCACAGCCCGAAGAGGGCGAGCGTCGCCGAGGCGGCGAAGAACGCGGCGGCGAAGGGCATCAGTTGTAGCCCTGGCCGCCTTGGCCGATCTCTTCGTCGCGCTTCACGGGCGCATCCGGCTGCTCCTGGGCGCGCTTCGCGGCCCGGGACAGGGCGGTACGCACGTAGGGCTCGGTGACGACGAGACGCCGGTGCCGCTCCACTTGCTCCACGATCGCCTTCGCCTTGGCGTCCGGCCCGAGGGCGGATGCGGCTTCCACGACCGCGGCCTCCAGCGTGACCGGTTCCAGAGCGGGCGCAGGGGTGGTGACCTGCTGATGCGCGGGTGTATCAGCGCGCTCTACCTTGTACTCGGGAGGTCGCTCGGCGAGGACCAGGGCGACGACGATGGGGTCGACGTTGACGCCGTAGGTGCCGAGGACGGTGGCGAGTTCGGCCGGGCGCGCATCAGGTCGCGCGTCGGCGGCGAAGCGGATGGCGTCGGCGGGGTCCATCTCGGCGAAGCGGACGCGCAGTACCTCGGTTGCCGACGCGGAGCGGGGCCGGGCGGGCGGCTCGACGGCGGCCGCTGCGGGGGCGGCGCCGTACATGGAGGCGAGGGCCGCATCAGCTCCGTCACGGACCCGGGTGCGCTGGACGTCAACGAGGCCGGCGCCCAGTTCGGTGTCGCCGACGCCGACGTAGCGGGCGAGCCTCCAGTAGCGGCGCTGCGCCATCCACTTCTTCGCCTTGCCGGGGTGGCCTTCGGCGACCGCGCGGTGGAAGGCGAGCTGCCGAGCCGTGTCGGCGTTGCGGCGCTGGGTCTCGGCGTCCACGCCGGTGGTGAAGACGACGACGCTGCGGGCGACGAAGGACAGGCCCTCGGCGGCGCCGGACATGGCCAGTGGGGTGACCGCGTACACGGCGGCCTCCCGCGGGGTTCCGGCGATGGTGACGCCGATGCAGGCGGCGGAGGCGGGGGCGAGCCACATGCCGAGCCGGACGACGGTGGGCGAGGACTGCCCGAGCATCGTCCGCAGCAGCATGACCAACCCCAGGATGAGGGTCAGACCTTCTCCGGCGGCGACGACGCCCGCGGCGGTGGCTTGGCGGTGGAACTCGGTGACGGCGTTGGTGTAGGTGCCCCAGGCGCCGGCCGCGCCGACGACGACCATCAGGACAGCGGCGACGATGAGGACGACGCGCTGGCCCTTGGTGAGCTGCCTCATCGCTTCTCACCTCGCAGGTGCGCAAGGTCGGCGAGCGCGCGATCCAGGCGAGCGGCGGCGACCCGGAGGGCCCGGGTGATGTTCCGGCCGTCCTCGGGGGTCACGGTGGCGTCGATGTCGAGCTGGAAGGCCAGCAGTGGGAGCGCCTCGGGGTGGATCTCGCCGTGCGGGGCCTGGGTGATGCGGGCCTCCATGATCGGCGTCTGACCGTTCTGGGAGGTGACGGCGGCCGCGGTGATCACGGGGCCGTTGTGGGTGGTGTCGGCGAGGTAGCCGACGGTGTCGTCGTCGTGGCCGACGCACCAGGCGGGCTCGGGCACGGTGACTTCGTCGTGGTCGTCGGTGTTCAGGGTGACGGTGCCGTCGCCGTACCGCGGGTCCTGCGAGATGCGCGGGGGCGCCGGGGGGCGGGTGTACGCCCGGTCGATGGCCGAGTCCAGTTCGGCGGCGTGCTCCGGGGCGATCCGCTCGGCGACGACGGCGGCTTCCCGGTGCAGGTCGATGATGGAGGCGGCGCCGAGGTAGCCCTCGACTTCGCGGCGGACGTCGAGGACGGTCATCTCCTCGAGTGGGGGTTCGCCGCCCATCTGGGCGTGGCCGACGGCGAGCGCGGCGCGCAGCTGCTCGCGGGACAGCGGGAGGGCGATCTGGACGACGGCGAGGTTGTCGGCCTGGTCGTCGCCGACGACCTCGGTGGGCCCGAACACGGGCGGCACGGCGCTCATCGGCTGGCCTCGGTTTCGGCGCCGAGGGCACGGAGGAGGATGCGGAGGGACTCGGTGAGGGCGCCGTGGGCGCGGGAGTAGCCGAACTCGTCGAAGGTGCTGCTGTCGCCGTAGGCGTCGAGCATCTTCTGGGCGACGCGGATGGCGACCTCGAGGTCGGTGCTCTCGCGCAGCTGGTCGCGGACGGCGATGGCGGCGGCCCCGTAGAGGGGCTCACGCACGTTGATCTGCGCGGTTTCGGGCGCGCTAAGGTTTCGGTGGTCCATGACGAGGTCCGATCTCGTTCGTGGGCTGGAGAGGTCGGGCGGTGCGCGCGCCGGGGGCTGCAACCCCCGAGCTGCTGCCCGGCCTCTCGTTTATGTGGTTGTGGTGCCGCCGGCCTTCCGGCGTTCGTGCTTCTTGATCGCCTTGTCGACAGCGTTCCAGCTGAGGCGGAGGTCGCGGGCGACGTCGGCGACGGTGCCGAGGTCGGCCACTCCTTCGAGTAGCGCCTCGGCGCGACGGTCGGCGGCTTCGGTGACGAGGCCGTTGAGCTGCTGCAACAGCGCGTCCTCGTCGTGGATCCGGTCCCGCCACGGCTTCGGTTCCATCACCGCTACGCTAATCCAACCCGGGGTTGGATGCAAGATCCTCACGCTACCTCTTTCGGCTGGAAGTGCAGCAGCGTCAGCCAGTCCTGCTCCGACTCGTACCGGTATCCGCACCACCGGCACGACACCCGACTCTGCCCGGGCAGCCGAGAGACCACGGCCCCACACACGACGCCCTCGCCGTCGACCACGACGCACGTGCCGAGGCGCTGCGGGCGGGGCGCCGGATCACCGACGATCGAGCGCGCGGCCAGCTCGAGCTCCCGCACCTCTCGCGCCAGCTCCCCGGCCGCCGGGTAGTTCAGGACGATCCACTCCAGCTCCATGGCCAGCCATCGGCAGTCCGCGGCGAGATCGGCCGGCGGCGGCGCGCCGTGATGCGGCCACCGGACGCGCTGCACGTCGACCCGCCAGAGGTGGATCACCTCGGCGGCCCGCGCGGTGTTCACCGTGTCGAGGACGTCCTCGTCGAGCGGCGACCGGGGGCCGGCGGCGGCCGCCGTGACGAACTCGGCGGGTCCGGACCGGCGGGGCACGAGGCACTCGGCTACCTCGTCGTACACCTTGGGCAGTTCGGCCAGCCGCTCGGCGAGCCGCTCGGCGTGGTGGTCGCACAGGTAGCGGCCGTCCGTCTCCTTGCCGCAGATCTCGCACTCGGTCACAGCAGACCGTCCCGGCGCGCAGCGTCCTCGACGCGGTCCAGGCCGTCGTACACCTTCAGCTCGAGGTCCCGCACGGACGCCTCCAGCAGCTCGGCCGAATGCGGTCCGCCCGGCGCCGGGACGGAGGGCGGTGCACCGAGGCGGTACAGGCGGAAGCTGCTCAGGTACCGGTCGCCGGCCAGCCGCTTCAGCGTGGCCTCGGCCCGGGCGATGCTGCGGCGGGCGTCCTGGCTGGCCCAGTAGGCGTGCATCAGGTTCATGCACTGCGCGCCGGTCAGCAGCCCGACGGCCAGCACCAGCGTCTCGTTCGTAGTCACGGTCCCCTCCTTGTGGTGTGCTGGGCGGAAGGCCGGGCCTGGTTGGGACAGGCCCGGCCAGCTACTGCTCGGCGCCCGGGTCGTGGTTCGGCCGGTAGACAACGCTGCGCCGACAGTGCTGGAACGCGCTCTCGTCAATGGCCATGGGCGGGACGAGGGTGCCGCCGTCCACGACGGGCAGCAGGGTGTCCTCGCCGGCCGCTGTTACGGCCACCTGCCATGCGAGAACGGGGTCGAGGTACTCGGCGCCGTCGCTGTCGGTCTCGTGGACATACCAGCCGGGTGCGGCTGAGATGAAGCTGGCCATGTGATCTCCCTGGGTGCGGGTTGTTTCCCTTTTTTCCATGCGATGCAGAGGCGAAGGTCTGCGAGAGGCCTTCCGCTGCTTACGGCCCGCGCACGCTCACCCCTTCCGTTGATTACAGAGAGTAATAATTACTTCTAAAATGGCTTACGGGGAGACCTGTAAGTAATCAAGGGCGGTTCTGGGCCCTCCCCGAGGCATGGAATTAATGGAAAGAACTCACCTCCGCTCGGCCGTGAACGTGTCCGGATGGGCGACAAAGCGGGCCTTCGGCGGGCGCCCCCGCGCTCCCTCCGGCCTCGGAGGCGGCTCGATCCGCCGCACCCAACCCGCGTGCTCCAGGACACCGAGAGCGGCGTCAACGTCCTCCATGGCGGTGCACCACTTCTGGCCGCGCACAGCCTTCTCTACGTCCTTCGCGGCGAACCGGCCCCGCTGGTCGGTCCGACGAACCCAGTCCAGGACAGCCCGCGCAGGACCGAGCTTGGACTGTCGCTCCTCCGACATCAGGTCGGCGACGAGCCGCGCGTGCTGGATCAGGTACGGCACCAGGGCGATCGCGTCGCCCATGACCTCGCCGCTCACGGTCAGCGTGGTGGGCTCCTCGTACAGGGCGAGCACGGCAGCGATCCGCAGCACCTGCCCTGGCAGCTTCTTCGCCCACCCCTCGACGGCGGCGAGGTCACCGTGGGCCTTGTGCCGGGGCTCCAGCGCCTCCCAGAAGGAGCGGAACGCGGCCTGCGCCGCCGGATCGAGGCCCATCACCCGGTACTCGGGGTCATCGTGGACGGCCTGCATCAGTCGAACGACGGCGTTGTTGTAGGCCGCGCTGACCTCCTGCGGGATGGGTTCGCTGTCGTATGACCGGTCGCCGACCCGGCTGGTCGGCATGGCGAAGATGAACCGCGCCATCAGGCCGCGGGCCTCGAAGACGTCTCCGGTCTCACCCATGCCGGTCAGGAACCCAGGTTGCACGGCCAGGCCGAGGCTGAGGTTTGGGCGCTCGAGGAGCACGGGTGGGCCGCTCTTGCGGTTGACCGAGTGCGTCTCGTGGCTCCAGGCCTTGAGTACGATCTCGGGGTTGGCGTTCTTGGAGTACCGGCCGCCGACGTTGCCGAGGAAGGAGCCCTCGGTGGAGAGGATCGCGAGCCGCTCACCCTGCTCGGCGATCAGGTCGATCGCGGCCTCGGGCGTGGTGTCGTCGGCTACGAGCTGGGTGTGTACGAGCGGGTCGCCGAGCTCCTCGAGCTCCGAGTACACCGCGTCCAGGTTGAGCTTGGCCTTCGCCCGGGTGGCAGAGTCCCGCGCCTTGATCACGCGGTTCTCGGCTTCGGTGACGGTGGACTCCACCATCTTTCGGTTCCGGCGGTCCTTGACGACGGCCACCTTGTCGGCCTCGCGGCGCCGCTTCTCCTCGGCGTAGATGGGCTTGCCCATCAGCCCAAGGGCTGGGGACTTCATCTCTCCCGGGGCGGCGACGGGCATCGTGTATAGCGTGACGGGCTCGGTCCAGTCGGGCTTCGGGCTGACCGCCCGGCGGCCGCCGATCGCGGTGGACGCCGCCGCCATCCCGAGCCACGCCGGGAGATCGACAGGGACCTGAAGGCTGGTCGCCACCGCTTCAGCCATCGCTCCTACGCCCCGCAGCCGCGCGGAGTCGAGCGGCAGCGGCGCCGGCGGGGCGAGAGGAACCGGCTCCTCCCACCCCACGCTGTCCTCGGCATGGACGCCAGTCGTCCAGTCCGAGGACCGGGCGCCCTCTTCCTCGTTGAACGTGGCCCACATGTCGTCCTGCGGGGCGTAGTCGTGCCGCTCGTCGTCGTTGAGGCACCGGCGCTTCACCTCGGAGAGCACGGGCCCGGGCAGGCGGCCGGCCGGACCGTGGGTCGCACGGCCCGCGGCGGCGCGCTTGATGTCGCGGGCGGCCTCACCTCTGTCTCCGCCGTAGTGCAGGTGCGCGTACAGGGTGCCGACCGTGAGTTTCTGCCCGGCAGGCTGAGCACCCGTGGGCAGGTCCGCCCGCTCGGACCAGTTCACGGCCACGTGGTCGTCGCAGGACAGCGAGTAGGCGCTGCTCGGCCCGTCGCCTCCGGCGGTGGGGCGCAGCCACCTTTCGCGGCCGCCGGCCTGCCCGACGTAGGTCCAGCCCTCGGGCTCGAGGAGATCGCGGAACGTCAGCATGTCGGCGAGGATGTCGAGGGGGCCGTCGCCGCTGTGCAGCCCGGACGGGCGGGCATGGCGCGGCGGAGGAACGGTCGCGCCCGTGCGGCGCGCCTTGCGCTCCTGCTTCTCCCGCGTCGCCTGCTCCAGAGTGTTCCGGGCGGCCGGGGCGAGGTCGGCGACGACCGTGGCGAGGTCGGTCAGTTCGTGGACCTCGCCCGTGCCGGGGCCGATCGCTGTGGGCCGCTCCAGGCCTTCCTTGCGGTTGACCGTGCCGGGGACCTTCATCAGCCGGTCGAGGTTGCCGACCTCGACGTCCCACGACCAGCCGAGCCGGTGCGCCTGCGCGGCGAGGATCGCCTGCAGACCGGTGGTCACGGCCTTGACGCGCTGCCGGCCCTCCTCGGTCTGTACGAGGTGGTTCTCGGCGAGGACCCAGACCGGGTTGTAGCCGCCACCGGTGTGCGCCCACCCGGAGGGAGTGGGC
Source organism: Streptomyces sp. NPDC048392 (assembly GCF_043200575.1). Classification (NCBI taxonomy): domain Bacteria; kingdom Bacillati; phylum Actinomycetota; class Actinomycetes; order Kitasatosporales; family Streptomycetaceae; genus Streptomyces; species Streptomyces sp. NPDC048392. Next base: position 7,936 of record NZ_JBICYB010000033.1, on the reverse strand, counting down.
AGGCCCGACTCGGCGACGACCTTCTGGACGCCCTCAGCGTCGGGCGGGGCGGGCAGGTCGTCGGGGCCGGGCTTGTGGCCGATGGTGCCGTAGTCCCCGTCCGCCCACAGATGCGTCAGGCCGTAGGCCAGATCCTCGCCTCCGCGCCCCTCGGCGGGCTTCTCGCGGAGGGTGGTGACCTGTGCGTACACGCCCTTGGCGGCGCGCTTGTCCAGGGCGACGGCGTAGTCGGCGGCCGTGGCGAGGCCCGCGGCGTCGGTGGTGAAGCGGCGTCCTGCCCAGCCGTCCTTGTCAGAGCAGATGCTGAGGTAGCCGGGGCAGCCGCTGTACAGGTGCATCAGCCAGTCGTGGACGACCTGCCGGTCGGCGGTGGGCGGTCCCATCTCATCGGTCACGCTGCACCGCCGGGAAGTAGTAGACGCCGGTCGGCCGGCTGACGCAGCGCGAGGTGCGGGGGCAGACGCGCGGCGCCGAGGCGAGCCCGGCGGCGTGGATGTGCTGGTGGTCGCAGAACGGGCAGTCGACGACGAGGAGCGCGCGCGGCTCGCCGTCCTCGAACTGGGTGTCGCGGTACGCGACGACGCGGGCTGCGGCGGCGGCCATGCCGAGCCGGACGGGCCGCCGCTGGATCGGCGCCTCATCCTCCTCGGTGCCCTCCCCGAACAGCGGGAGGACGCTGGTGGTGCTGTTCACGAACTGCTCTCTTCTACGAGCGGGGCCTATGGGGTTCGTGAGTGCGCGCGCGGCCCCGGGCCAGGGGGAGTGGTCCGGGGCCGCAGTGCGCTCCCCGGTCAGCCGGGGGTTCGTGTCCGGTTGAGCGGCTGCGCGTGGTCGGCGGCGTAGTACCGCATGTACTGCTGCGCCTCGGTGGCGACGTAGGCCCACCGGGTCCCGGCCGGGACGTGGATCTCGACGGCGCGGGCGGCGAGGAAGAACCGCGAGGCGATCGCGGCGCCGAGGCTCATGCCGACGCGAAGGGCGTCTTCGCCGAGGCGGACGACCGCGGTGTGGCAGTCGGTGGAGTACCGGGTCTGCTCGTGCAGGTCGCGGGAGACCTGTGCGTGGGTGTCGTAGCGGCCGGTGAGGTCGACGGTGACGACGAGGCGGACCTCGGCGACCGGCACCTCGATGGGCGGTCCCTGCGGGGGCGGCGGGGTGTCGTCCGGGACGGTGGCGACGGGGGCGGGGCTCAGGCCGGCGGGCCACTCGCCGGGGCGTCGTTCGGTCATGCTGCCCTCCGTGCCTCGGGCTGGGTGAAGGCGGTACGGACGATGGCGCGCTGCTCATTGCTCAGGGGAGGGGCGGCGGCCACGATGCGGTCGATGCGCGCCCAGTAGGCGGCGTTCCGCTGGGGGTCGTCGAAGCGGACCGGGCGAGCCGGGGGCGTGGCGACACCCCCGGCTGCCGTCACCTTGGTGGCGGCCATCAGGCCTGCGCCTCGGGGGAGACGATGTACCGAATCGCGTCGAGGATCTGGCCGCGGTTCGGCGCCTTGTCCAGCGCCACATCCAGAGCGCGCAACGCTAGTGAGAACGCGGCCGAAGACTCCTGTTGCCCGTCGCTCTCGTCGAGCGGGGTGGCCGCAGGGACGACGCGGCAGGCGACCTGACGACGGTGGACGAGCAGCGAGATCAGCGCGCCGATTCCGTCGGTGGCCTGCTCGTCGATCCGCGCGAGGTCCTGCGGGCCCTCCGGGTGGCCGTCGTGGTCGGCGAACACGCGGGCGCCGAGCTCGACCGTGGCGTCGAGCATCCGGCGGATCTCGTCGACCTTCGCGACCAGCTCGGCCTGGCTGTCGAAGTCGGTGCCCCGCAGGTAGACGGCCGGACGGCGCTCGTGCGGGTCGTCGCTGGACAGGGCGGCGAACCCGGCGTCGAGGATGCTTTCGCCGGTGCCGTCGGTGACCTCCAGACCGCGCCCGGAATGGTTGTAGTGGTCGTAGTGCGGGCCGACGGCCTCACAGTCCCGGTACACGGGGCACGGGGCCTCGGCGGTGCGGGCGGCGGCGAGCGCCTCACGGCCGCGCTCCTGCAGGTCGGGGTCGACGTGCGGGAGGTGCGCCTCGACCTGATCGAGGATGGCGTTCACGCGGGCCGGCCGGGTGAGGGCGGGCTCGGCGCCGGTGCGCTGGTCAGGTCGGGTCGACGTCGCCGTTGACGTCGGTACGATGTGCTGCATGAGCGTCTCGTTTCTTACTTAGCGGTAGGTGCGGAGTGCTCGACAGAGGCGGCCGGCTGGACCCCGGCCGCTTCGTCGTTTCCAGTGGCAGTCGCTCCCGACTGGACCTCGGGAGCGCCCGCGACATCGCGCTGCGGGATGTACGGGCTCAGCAGCCGTGCCAGCTCTCGCAGCTCAAGTACGAGGGCCAGGCGGTAGAGCGCCTCGACAGACAGTTGCTTCTCGCCCCGCTCCACCTTGGACAGGTGGCCTGGGTCGATGTGAGCCCGCTCTGCAACAGTTCGCAGCCCCATGCCCTTGGCGGTGCGGACTGCACGCAGCGGGGAGGTACTGCGCAGTGATGGTGATTTGATGCGCATGAGTGGAGAGTAGGCCGCCTGTTGGCTGTGGTGCAAGCGTGAACCAACATCTGTGTGCATAGATCCTGCGACAGTGTTGGCTGGTGGTCTACAGTGAAGGCATGCCTAAGAAGCTGAAGCCGAGTGGTGACGCGCTCAAGCACTACGCGTTGACCGTGAACCAGGTCGTCTCGCACAACCTGAGTCGGGCCCGTCGCAGTAGGGGGTGGACCCAAGAGGAGACGGCAGCTCGATTGGAGGCCGTGAGCGGAAAGAAGTGGACTGCAGCCACCTTGAGTGCCTCAGAGCGAGCCGTTGCGACAGGTCGCCCTCGAACCTTCGACGCAAACGAATTGATCAGCTTTTCGCGCGTTTTCGAGTATCCAGTCGGGTACTTCCTGCTCCCTATCGAGCCGCAGAGTCATAGCGGAGAGCGGCAGTTTCTATACCTGCTCACGCGGCTCGGGGAGGTGGACGGCGTTCAGACTGAGCGCCTGTTGGAAATGACAGACTTGCTTTATTCGGTCATTCCGTTGAGGTACCCGGCGGTCGTAGTCGACACAGTAAACAGGCTGCTTGCCGACAAGGGGATCGTGTGGCAGCCAGACGCTCGGGTGGAGTGGGACGACGGTTCGGACGTCGACTACGAGACCCTCCAATACCTGGAGCACGAGTATGAGAACGATCCCGTAAGCCTCGACGACTGGAAGACAATCACGGCGTTCGCTGAACTGAGTAAGAGGATTCCGGCGGCGAAACTGCTTAGGCTCATGGCTGATGCAGTGGAGGAGCCACCAACGGATGAAGGAGTATCCTTCGAGGACACCCCTTTCTGACGGTGCTACCTAAGCCACCGGAAGACAACGGCGTCGTAGTCGAAGTACCCGCCGTCCGGCATTCGCCCCGGCCGAGGCGTCTTCAGCGTCACCTCCACCAAGGCCCGCAGCACCGCTCGCTGTCGGTCCAGTTCCAGCGCCTTCCAGGCCACCCGCACATCCGGAGCCCCCACCAGGCCGGCCAGCGGGTCCGCGGTCGCCGCGCGAGCCAGCTGCTTGGTGACGCCCTCCAACTGCCCTCGGGCCGTGTCCGAGGCGATGCCGTACTCCATGTCGCCCATCTCGCCCGCGCCGTACCGGCCCGCCAGGTTCCGCAGCCGCATCCGGATCTGCTCGGCCTCGACCTGAAGGGCGCCCACGTCGACCCCGTCGGGGGCGGGCTCGAGCAGATCGTGCGCGTCCGGCTGTGACAGCCGCTCGACGATCGTGTCCTCGACATACTGGTCGACAACCTCAGCGCGGCGGCCGCCGCCGTGCCCGGTCTGGCATCGGTACGACGGGAAGCGCCGACCGCCGGACTGGGTGACGTACACGAAGTGCGGGCAGTCGCCGCGGCCGCACCGGTACAGCATCGACCCGAGCCATTTCGGCGTCGCGCCGGGCGTCGTCCTCCGTGCGGGGTCCTTCAGGATGGCCACGACGGCCCTGTACTTCGCCTCGTCGACGATCGCGGCCCACTTGCCCTTGCCGACCTCCTCGCCCTTGTAGACGGCGATTCCGGCGTTCCTGGGCCGGATCAACATGTCCCGCATGTCCTGGTGGGTGATCGGGTTCCCGCGGGTGGTGAGGATGCCCTTATCGGCGCACCACTTCACCAGCGACCGCACCGACGCCCCGGCGAGGATCTCGTCCGTCCAGTGGCGCAGCGCCTCAGCTTCCTCAGGCACGGCCTTGGCCATGTCCAGCTCCGGCACCTCGACCTCGTCGCCGGACTTCCGGTCGACCCGCTTCTTCACCTCGCCCGTGGGCACGCCCCAGCCGAACGGACGGATGCCGCCCGCCCACTCCCCGGCCATGGCCTTCTGCTGCCGGGCGCGGGCGACGCGGTGGCCCTTGTGCTCGGACTCCTGGCGGGCGACGGCGCCGAGGATCCGCGCGGTCATCCGGCCGGACGGCGTGGCGAGGTCGATCGTCCCGGCCTGCACGGTGTGGGTGGCGATGCCGCGGCGCTCGGACAGGTTGATGTACTCCTCCAGCTCGGTGGGGGAGCGGTGGAGCCGGTCGGTGTGCCAGACGATGACGACGGTGGCCTTGCCCTCGTCGAGGTCGGCGAGCATCTGCCGGTAGCCCTTACGGAGCTTCCCGGAGTACGCGGACACGTCGTTGTCGACGTACACCTCGAGGACTTCCCAGCCGTTCCGTTCGGCGAGAGCCTCGCAGTCCTCGCGCTGGCGGTCGACGCCCAGGCCGGCGCCGGTGCGGTCCTGGCTGATGCGGCAGTAGATGACCGCGCGCGTCTGGGTGTCCCCCGTCTGGGTGCTCTTCATGTCCTGAGTCTGCCTCAGCAGAGGCGCTACTGCCACAGGTTCGGGAAGACGACGCTGCTCAGCGCCCTGCTCGGGCTCGTCGGACCGCAGGAGCGCATCGTGCTGGCGGAGGATTCGGCCGAACTGCGACCGGACCATCCGCACGTCGTCCGTCTGGAGACCAGACCGGCGAACCAGGAGGCCGCGGGCCTGGTCACCCTGGAGGACCTGGTGCGGCAGGCGCTGCGCATGCGACCCGACCGGCTGGTCGTGGGCGAGGTGCGCGGGCCCGAGGTGGTCCACCTGCTCGCCGCGCTGAACACCGGCCACGAAGGCGGCTGCGGGACGGTGCACGCCAATGCCGCCGCTGACGTACCGGCCCGGCTGGAGGCGCTCGGCACGACCGCCGGCCTGGACCGTGCGGCGCTGCACAGCCAGCTCGCGGCGGCCCTCTCGGTGGTCCTGCACCTGGTCCGTGACCGCGCGGGACGGCGCCGGATCGCCGAGGTGCACGTACTGGAACGGGACCCGTCGGGGCTGGTGCGGACAGTACCGGCGCTGCGGTGGGGCCCAGAGGCCTTCGTGGCCGAACGCGGCTGGGAGCGGCTGCGGGAGCTGCTGCGCGGTGAAGGGCTCGCGGAGCAGACCTTCGGACGGGAGGAGCAGAGGTGACGAGCATGACGGGGGCGGCTGTGACCGGGACGGACGAGCTGTCGACGGGCGTGGCCCTGACGTGCCTGGGATCGGCCGCGTGGCTGGCGGGCGGTTGGCACTCCGGCGTACGGCGGGCGCGGCTGGTGCTCGCCGAGGACCGGACGGGTGGGGCGGTCGGTACCGGACCGCCCCCGGCGCTCCGGGTGGCGGACGCGCTGCGGCGTGCTCGTGGCCGGCTGAGGCCCGAGTGGTGGGCACCGGCCGCCGGGCTGGTGCTGGCGCTCCTGGGCGACTCGGTACTGCCGGTCGTCGCGGGTGCCGCCGCGGTGCCGGTGGTGCGGCGGACGCGACGGGCCGGCCGGGCGAGGCGGGCCCGGGAGCGCCGGCAGGACGCGGTGATCGCGCTGTGCGGGACGCTCGCCGGAGAGGTGCGGGCGGGTCGGCAGCCGGGCGAGGCGTTGCTGTGCGCCGCGCGCGACACCGCTGGGCTCGGTGACGCGCAGGCGGTGGTGCTGGCTGCGGCCCGATTCGGCGGGGACGTCCCCGGGGCGCTCGCGGTGGCGGCCGGACAGCCGGGTGCCGAGGGGCTGCGGGCACTCGCGGCGTGCTGGCGGGTCGCGGTCGACCAGGGCGCGGGGCTCGCGGCCGGTCTCGACCGGCTGGAGGGCGCGCTGCGCGCCGAGCGGGACCAGCGTTCCGACCTACGCGCCCAGTTGGCGGGCGCGCGGGCCACGGCCGTGATGCTCGCCGGTCTGCCGGCCCTCGGCCTCCTGCTCGGCGTCGCCCTCGGGTCCGACCCCCTGCACGTGTTGCTGCACACCGGAGCCGGGCTCTGCTGTCTGCTGGCCGGGGGAGTTCTGGAGAGCCTGGGCGTGTGGTGGGTGACGCGGATCGTGCGCGCGGCGGAGGCGGCGTCGTGAATGGCGACCTTGTCCACAGGCTGGGGGCAGTGGCGGGGGCGGTACTCGTCGCCTGCTGGCTGGCGCGGGTTCTCGGAGCCACGCGGGGGGACCGGGCGCTGCGCAGACGGCTCACCGGACTGCTGGCACCGGAACCGGTCCGCCACGTCCCGCGACGTGCCGAGATGCTGACCGCAGTCGGGGGCCGGCTGCCGCTGGTGGGCACGGTCGGTGCCGGCTGGGCCCTGGTCGGCGGTGTCGCCGGCGTCGTGGTGGGGCTGGTGGGTGCCGCCGCACTGTGGCGGTGGAAAGCCCGGCGATCGGTCGCCGGTACGGCGGCGGAGGAGGCCGCTGCCGCGGAGGCGGCCCGCCAACTGCCGTTGGCGGCCGATCTGCTGGCGGCCTGCATCGCGGCCGGCGCGAGTCCGGTGGCGGCCGCGCGTGCGGTCGGCGATGCCCTGGACGGGCCGGTCGGGGACGCGCTGGGGCGTGGCGCGGCGGAGGTGCGGCTCGGCGGCGAACCGGACGCTGCCTGGCGAGGGTTGGCCGCCGTTCCGGGGGCTGGGCCCCTGGCGCGCCTGTTGCAGCGTGCCGAGGTGTCGGGCCTGCCCGCGGCCGGCCCGGTCGCCCGGCTCGCCGCCCAGGCCCGTGCCGACTGGGCCCGCACCACGACGGCCCGGGCCCGTCGAGCGGCCGTCATGGTCACCGCGCCGGTGGGGCTCTGCTTTCTGCCCGCGTTCATCGCGGTGGGTGTACTGCCGGTGGTCATCGGGCTGGCCGGCGGGGTGCTGGGACCCGGGGGAGGGGGTGGTTGACGGTCGGGGAGTGCCGACGCGTAGGCGGCGGGCGAGTGTCCGACGGATGAGCATCGGACGAGTAGCGGACGACGGACGAGCAAGTGAACAGCAGGATCGAGCCTTACGGGGGTTGCGATGTATCAGGTGGTGCGGGCACGGCTGCGTGCCCTGGTGTGCGGAGTACGTACGGCGCTGAGGCGACAGGCCGCGCGGCGGGACGCGGGAATGGTCACTTCCGAGTAGTCGAATGTGTGACCATGCATCCTCCGGACCCCTCTAGCCTGCCCGTCCGCTGACCTGCCCAAACGGACTGTTTGCGCAGGTCGCAGGGCGTTTGCGGCGCCCTGGAGGCGGCGGTCGTCCGTCGGCTGGCGTCGGAGCGCGCAACGGCCCTGGTGGGCGCCCTACGCCCCACACACGGCCAAGAGCGCCTGATCTCACGCGACGATCAGGCGCTCTTGAACACTTCTTTTGCTCAGCTCGCTACGGCCGGTTGAAGCCGCCGTCCATGACGCCCTGAACGAAGGCGCTGAACTCGGCGGCGGACAGGACTAGGGCCGGGCCGTCTGGGTGCTTGCTGTCACGCACCGCTCGGCCGCCAGGAAGGGCGGCAACCTCCACGCAGTTGCCGTTGTTGCCGGAGTACGAAGACTTCGAGGTTGTCTCACGTGGCGTGATGCTCGTGCGGCATGATGTCGGTCGTGAGTGCTGATCTGTCGAAGCGGTTGGTTCCTGACGAACTCTGGTCCCTGACAGCTCCGTTGTTGC